>JASLGJ010000071.1 GCA_030150085.1 Candidatus Elarobacter sp.
GCGAGATCGCGATCGTGGTCAACGGCGAGGAGCTGGCCCGCGACCCCGCCCCGCGCGTGGTGGGCGGGCGGCTGCTGGTGCCGGTGTTCCGCATCTACGGTGCGCTCGGCATCGGCATCGCGCGCGACGGCGACACGGTGATCGCCTCGGCTCCGTCCAAGCGGATCGCGATCCGGATCGGCTCGAGCGTGGCGACGGTCGACGCGCGCAGCGTGCGCCTGGAGACGCCGGCCCAGACCATCGACGGCGCGACCTACGTCCCGCTGCGCTTCGTGGCCGACTCGCTGGGCGCGCAGGTCTCCTACGATCCCAAGGCCTCGCGGGTCGAGGTGATCTCGACCATCGTCGGGCGCACCCCGGGCCTCGAGCAGCGCAGCGGCGGCACGACCCAGATCGTGGGCGGGATCAGCGCCATCGACCTCAACTCCGCGCCCGAGTCGATCACCGTCACGCGCGGGCCGTCGGAGCGCACGATCGCGATCACCTCCGAGGCCAAGATCGTGGTCCAGGACGTCGTCACCCGCACCGAGACGGCGGCCGCGCTGAGCGACCTGCACGTCGGCGACGCGGTCGGCATCCTGCTCCGGCCCGACGGGCGGGTCGAGCGGGTCGTGGCCCGCTTCGCCTCGCGCGCCGGCACGATCGCGGCCGTCTCGCCCAGCGCCTTCGTGCTCCAGAGCGGCTACGTCGTCACGCCCGACAAGTCGACCGCGATCACCCTCAACGGCCAGCCCGCGGCGCTGGCCGACCTCAAGGTCGGCGACAGCGTGACCGTGCGGCTCAACCCCGACACCGGCGAGAAACGCCAGATCCTGGTCGCGCGCCAGATGCCGGCCACGCCCGGTCCGGCCGGCACCGCGCAGATCGCCGACGTGTCGGTCGCCGCGCGCGGCGCGCTGCACGCCGGCGACACCTTGACCGTCACCTTGCGCGGCACGCCCGGCGGGCGGGCCACGTTCGACATCGGGACCTACGTCGCGGGCCGCCCGATGCGCGAGACGCAGCCCGGCGTCTACAGCGCCAGCTACACCGTGCCGCCGGGGGTCAACTTCGGCCGCACCACGGTCTACGGGCACCTCAACGTGGGCGGCTCGGAAGCGCCGCGCGCCGAAGCCTCGCAGCTCGTCGCGGTGACGACCACGCCGCCCCAGATCGTCGACATCGCGCCCGGCAACGGGCTGACGGTCAACAACAACAAGCCCTCGATCTACGCCACGTACCGCTCGCCGACCGACGTCGGGATCGATCCCTCGAAGGTGCGGATCGAGGTCAACGGGCTCGACGTCACCGCCGCCGCGACCCGCACCGACTCGTTCATCACCTACAGCCCCAGCGTTCCGCTCGCCGACGGCCCCGTGACCGTGGTCGTCAGCGTGGCCGACAACGCCGGCAACGGCGCGACCCGCCGCTTCTCGTTCACCGTCCGCTCCCGTCAATAAGGAGACCGCCATCGCACACATCGCTCTCAGGTCCGCGCTCGCGGCGCTCGCGCTCGCGCTGACGGCCAGCGCCTGCGGCGGGGGCGGCTCGGCCTCCGGCTCGGGCGGGAACGGCGCGCAGCTGGTGATGGCGCGCGTCAAGGACGCGGTCGTGCTGGACCCCTCGCACGCCACCGACGGGCTCTCGCTCAACACCGCCAGCGAAGTGCTGCAGAACCTGGTCGCCTTCAAGCCCGGCTCGTTCGACATCGTCGGCGACGCGGCCGAGAAGTGGTCGAGCAGCGCCGACGGCAAGACCTGGACCTTCGACCTCAAGCCGAACCTGGTGTTCTCGGACGGCACGCCGCTCGACGCCGCGGCGGTGAAGTTCAACTTCGACCGCTGGCGCCTGCCCGCCAAGCACGGCCCGTTCGCGTACTCGTACTACGCCTCGGTCTTCGGCGGCTTCCCGGGCGCGATCGTCGACGTGCAGGCGCCCAGCAAGACGCGCGTCGTGATCAAGCTCGCGCAGCCGCTGGGGCCGTTCCTGCGCAACATCGCCGAGCAGTCGTTCGCGATCGGCAGCCCGGCCGCGATCCAGGCCGATCCCAAGGCCTTCGAGCTCAAGCCGGTCGGGAGCGGTCCCTACACGGTGGCCGAGTGGGTGCGCGACGACCACATCACGCTCGCCGCCAACCCGAAGTACGCCGGCCCCAAGCCGGGCTACGGCACGGTGATCATCCGCGACATCCCCGACCAAGCCACCAGCGTGCTCTCGATCGAGCACGGCGACATCGACATGCTGACCGATCCGCGCCCCGACGACGCCAAGTCGCTCGCCGCGCAGAAGGGCATCACGATCGCCCAGCAGCCCTCGAACAACGTCAGCTACATGGCGATGAACGTCGAGAAGAAGCCCTTCGGCGACCTGCGCGTGCGCCAAGCGGTCGCGTACGCGATCGACAAGAGCGCGATGGCGAAGAACCTCTACTCCGGCGGCGCGGTGGTGGCCGACAACTGGACCCCGCCCGGGATGCTGGGCGAGAACCCGGCCGTCAAAGCCTACCCGCACGACGTCGCCAAGGCCAAGGCCCTGCTCGCCGCGGCCGGCTACCCCAAGGGCTTCGCGACGACGCTGTTCTACCCGACCGCGCCGCGCCCGTACCTGCCCGAGCCGCAGCGCGTGGCCGAGGCGCTGCAGGCCAACCTGCGCGACGCCGGCATCACGCTGACCCTGCAGCCGTACGAGTTCGGGGTGTTCCTCGACAAGATCCGCCACGGCGAGCACGACATGGCGCTGATCGGCTGGACCGGCGACAACGGCGACCCCGACAATTTCTTCTACCCGCTGCTCGACCAGGACTCGGCGCACAAGGACGGCACCGCGCAGACCTACTCGTTCTGGCGCGACCCGAACTTCCACAAGCTGATGCTGGCCGGTCAGAACACGGTCGACGAGGGCAAGCGCAAGGCCATCTACCAGCAGGCCAACGCGATGGTGCGCGACCAGGCGCCGGCGGTGCCGCTGGTCCACACCACGGTCCCGCTGGTGCTGAAGTCGTCGCTGAAAGGTTTCGTGCCCAGCCCCAACACCACGTACCACTTCGAGCTGATCCAGGCCCCGGGGGCGTAGCATGGCTCTCGACCCGAACTGCATCTTCTGCAAGATCGTGCGCCAGGAGATCCCGGCCCAGGAAGTCCTGCGCGACGAACACGTGGTGGCCTTCCGCGACCTCAACCCGCAGGCCCCGACCCACGTCCTGGTAATCCCGACCGAGCACGCCCCGCACCTGAGCGCGTTCGCGGCGGCGGCCGGCGGGGCGCAGGCGGCCCGCCTGCTGACCGCCGCGGCGGAGCTCGGGCAGCGCTTCGGACCAGGCGGCTACCGGGTGGTCATCAACGAGGGCGACGACGGCGGCCAGACCGTCCACCACCTCCACGCCCACGTCCTGGCCGGGCGCCCGATGACCTGGCCGCCGGGCTGAGCGGTCTTTGACGGCCGGCCCGAGTTGTGGTATCGTCTCTCCTCGGGCCTATCCGATAGGCCACGACCCGGCATTGGCCGTGCGGAGGGAGGTGTTCACGTAGATGGAGATTCGAGTCGCACCCGGCGAGACGATCGAGAGCGCGCTGCGCCGTTTCAAGAAGGCGACCCAGAAGGCCGGCGTCCTCGCGGAAGCGCGGAAGCACGAGCACTACGAGAAGCCCAGTGTCCGCCGCAAGAAGAAGAGCGCCGCCGCGCGCAAGCGCCGCAGCTAGCTCGTCAGCGAAGCAGAAACGCCCGCCTCCCGCGGGCGTTTTCGTTTTCGGGCGCGAACCTTTCGGACCCATGCAGGGCGGTTCCGAGCTGCGCGCCCGCTTCGAGCGGGACGGCTTCCTGGTGCTCCCGGGCTTCGCGTCCGCGGGGGCGGTGGCGGGGCTGCGCGCGCGGGCCGAGGCCATCGTCGCGGCGTTCGACCCGGCCGCGGCGAGCGGGGTGTTCACCACTCGCGACGAGTCGGCGACCAAGTCCGACGACTACTTCCTGAGCTCGGGCGACAAGGTGCGCTGCTTCTTTGAGGAGGAGGCGTTCGACGAGCGCGGCGCGCTGCGCGCCCCCAAGGCGCTGGCGATCAACAAGATCGGCCACGCCCTGCACGACCTCGACCCGGTCTTCGCGCGCTTCTCGCACGACCCGCGCCTGCACGCGCTGACCGTCGCGCTGGGCCTGGCCGAGCCGCTGGTGTACCAGTCGATGTACATCTTCAAGCAGCCGCGGATCGGGGGCGAGGTGCGCTGGCACCAGGACGCGACCTACTTCGACACCGCGCCGGTCAGCGTGACGACGCTGTGGTTCGCGCTCGAGCGCGCCGACGTGAGCAAAGGCTGCCTGTGGGTGCAGCGCGGCGGGCAGCGCACGCCGCTGCGCGAGCGCTTCGTGGTCGACGCGGCCGGGAGCCGGCTGGAACGGCTCGATCACACGCCCTGGACGGGCTCTGCGGAGGCCGAACCCGTCGAGGTCGAGGCCGGGACGCTGGTCGTGCTGCACGGCCTGCTCCCGCACTACAGCGCGCCCAACCGTTCGGCGGCGTCGCGGCACGCCTACACCCTGCACGCCGTCGACGGCCGCGCGCGCTACGCGCCGACCAACTGGCTCCGGCGCGGCCCGGATTTCCCGCCGCGCGGGTTCGTGCCGGCGCCGACCGGTGCGCGCTAGCCGGCGGCGCGGGACGGGCCGAGCGCGGGCACGAAGCCTCGCCCGATGTCCCGTAGTGCAGTGCGCCGATGAGCGTCAAAGACCGGATCACCGCCGACATGAAGGAGGCGATGAAGGCCCGCGACCAGGTGCGCCTGGACACGCTGCGCAGCGTCGTCTCGGCCTTCAACTACCGCCGCATCGAGGCCGGCGCCGATCTCTCCGAAGAGGACCAGTTGGCGGTCGTCCAGCGGCTGGTCAAGCAGCGCGACGACTCGATCGCGCAGTTCGCCAAGGCCGGGCGCACCGAGCTGGCCGACAAGGAGACCCGCGAGCGGGAGATCCTCCAGAAGTACCTCCCGGCCCAGAAGTCGGCCGACGAGATCCGGGCCGTCGTGCGCCAGGCGCTGGCCGGCCTGCCCGCCGCGGGCCGCAACCAGGGCGCCCTGATGAAGGTCGTCATGCCGCAGCTGCGCGGGCTGGCGGACGGCAACCTGGTGCGCACGATCGCGGCCGAGGAACTGGCCTCGGCCTAGCCGCCGCGGGCGTAACATCCGGGCCGCGGGCGCGGTACGAACCCTCGTGACCGTCCGCCGCATCGCCGTGATCCTCTGCCTCGTGCTCGGGGCGGTCGCGGCGTGGAGCTCGGCCCGGGCCGCGGCCCGCGACGAGGTCGTCGTTGTCCCGATCCACGGCACGATCGACGAAGGGATGGCGCACCTGGTCGGGCGCGCGGTCGCCGAAGCGAAGGCGGCGCACGCGCGCGCGATCGTGCTCGACGTCAACACCTTCGGCGGCCTGGTCTCGGCCGGCACGGAGATCCGCGACGCGCTGCTCAACTCGCCCGTCCCGGTCGATGCCTACGTCAGCCGGGCCTGGTCGGCCGGCGCGCTGGTCGCGCTGAGCGCGAGCCGGATCGAGATGGCGCCGGGCGCCTCGATCGGCGCGGCCGAGCCGATTCCCAAGACGGTCAAGACCGTCTCGGCGCTGCGCGCGGAGTTCGGCGCGACCGCCGCCCGCCGCCACCGCGACGCCACGCTGGCCGAGGCGATGGTCGACGCGAGCGTCGACGCGCCGGCCTACAAGGCGCCCGGCGCGATCCTCAGCCTGACCGCCGACCAGGCCCGCGGGGCGGGCATCGCCGACGGCGGCGCGCCCTCGTTCGACGCGGCGCTGGAGCACTTCGGGCTGGCCGGCCTGCCGCGCGCGGACGCCGAGTACACCTGGGCCGAGCAGGTCGCGCGCTTCGCGACCAACCCCGAGATCAGCGGCATCCTGCTCGCGATCGGGTTCCTGGGCCTGCTGATCGAGCTGCAGACGCTGCACCTGGTCGCCGGGCTGGCCGGCGCGAGCGCGCTGGCGCTGTTCTTCGGGACCCATGTCTACGCCGGGTTCTCCAACGGCCTGGTGGCCGGGCTGGCCCTGGCCGGGATCGCGCTGATCCTGGTCGAGCTGCACGTGCTGCCCGGGCACGGCATCGCCGGCACGCTGGGCGTGCTGACCCTGGTCGCGGCCGTGCTGCTGGCCTTCGGGCTGCCGTTCTTCGTCGGCGCGCTGCAGGCGCTGGCGGTCGCGATCGTGCTCAGCGCGGTCTCGTTCGCCCTGCTCCAGCGGGTGCTGCCCGAGAACGCCTTCGTCCGGCGGCTCACCTTCGCGGGCGCGCAGGGACCGGACTACGTGGCCGCGCCGGACTACCGCGCGCTGCTGGGCCGCGGCGGCACGGCGCTCTCGTTCCTGCGCCCGGCGGGCCTGGCGGCGTTCGGCGACACGCGGGTCGACGTGCTGTCGGAAGGCGATTTCGTTCCGGCCGGCACACCAGTCCGCGTGACCCGCGTGGAAGGCTCGCGCATCTTCGTGCGGCCCGAAGCGTAAGGAGAGACGCGCATGGCGGTGGGAGTCGGTCTGTTCGCCGCGGTGATCACGCTCGCGATCATCGTCGTCATCATCCTGTTCCTGTACTATTTTCCGCTGGGCTTGTGGATCCGCACGATCGCGGCCGGCGTGCCGCTCTCGATCGGCTCGCTGATCCGCATGCGGATCATCGGCGTGCCGGCGGGCGTGATCGTGTCCAACCTGGTGCGCGGGCGGAAGGCGGGCATTCCGCTCACCGTCGACCAGCTCCAGTCGCACGTGCTGGCGGGCGGCAACATCGACAAGGTCACCCTGGCGATGATCGCCGCGCAGCGGGCCCAGATTCCGCTGGAGTGGCAGCGCGCGGCGGCGATCGACCTGGCCGGGCGCGACGTGCTCGAAGCGCTCCAGACCTCGGTCAACCCCAAGGTGATCGAGACCCCGATCTTCCAGGGCGTGGCCCAGAACGGCATCCAGCTCAACGTCAAGGCCCGCATCACGGTCCGCTCCAACCTCGACCGCTACGTCGGCGGCGCGGGCGAGCCGACCATCGTGGCCCGGGTCGGCGAGGGCGTGGTGAGCGCGGTCGGCGCGGCGGTCGACCACAAGGAAGTGCTGGAGTACCCCGACCGCATTTCCAAGGCCGTGCTCTCCAAGGGCCTGGACGCGGGGACGGCCTTCGAGATCGTCTCGATCGACATCGCCGACGTCGACGTCGGCAAGAACATCGGGGCCGATCTGCAGACCTCGCAGGCCGAGGCCGACCGGCGCATCGCGCAGGCCAAGGCCGCCGAGCGGCAGTACGCCGCGCTGGCCGCCGAGCAGGAGCAGAAGGCCGAGACCCAGGCCATGCGGGCCAAGGTCGTCGCGGCCGAGGCCCAGATCCCCGAGGCCATCGCCGAGGCCTTCCGGGCCGGCCACCTCGGCGTGATGGACTACTACAAGCTCAACAACGTCAAGGCCGACACCGAGATGCGGGGCGCGATCGGGCAGGGCATGGGCACCGACGGCGGGCCGCCGGTCGCCGCCGCCGGACCGCAGGCCACGCCGGTCTGATGGACCACGTCGGGCCCTGGCTGTTCGTCGCGGTGCTCCTGATCGGGTCGGTCGCGCGGCTGGCGCGCGGCGCGCGCCGGGCGGCCGAGCGCGGCGTTCCTCCGG
>JASLGJ010000076.1 GCA_030150085.1 Candidatus Elarobacter sp.
TGCTGCTGGAGCGCGACGGCGGGCGGCAGGCCGTCGATCTCGTCGACCTCGGGCACCGCCATCTGGTGGAACAGCCGCCGGGCGTAGGGCGAGACCGACTCCAGGTAGCGCCGCTGCGCCTCGGCGTAGAGCGTGCTGAACGCCAGCGACGACTTGCCCGAGCCCGAGACGCCGGTGAACGCCACCAGCGCCTCGCGCGGCAGGTCCACGTCGACGTTCTTGAGGTTGTGCTCGCGCGCCCCGCGCACCCGCACGAACCCGTCCCGGGCTGTCATCAGGAGGCTTTTGGCCCGCAAACGGCCGGCTGAACCGAAGCCGCGGAGCTTGACGCGGCTCGCGCTTCGTGATACTTAAGTAAGCACTAAACTAACATGACCCGCTCACTCGACCCGGTCTTCCAGGCGCTGGCGGACCCGACCCGGCGCAGCATCGTCGAGCGCTTGAGCCGCGGACCGGCCACGGTCAGCGAGCTCGCGCAACCGCTCGCGATGTCGCTCTCCGCGGTCGTCCAGCACCTGGCGGTGCTGGAGGCCAGCGGGCTGGTCCGCTCCCAGAAGACCGGCCGCGTGCGCACCTGCCGCATCGAGCCCGCCGCGCTGGCATCGGCCGAGGAGTGGATCAGCGCGCGCCGGGCCCAGTGGGAGCACCGCCTCGACCGGCTGGCCGAGTACCTCGCCGAGGAAGACCGCAAGGAGAACCCATGAACGACACCCGCAGCGCGCGCTCCACCGAGCACGCCACGTTCGTCATCGAGCGCACCTACGACGCCGCGCCCGCGCGCGTGTTCGCGGCCTGGGCCGACCCCGCAGCGAAGCGGCGCTGGTTCGGCGATCCCGATGACCCGGCCAACGGCGCGCACGAGCTCGACTTCCGCGTCGGCGGGCGCGAGACCAACCGCGGCGGCCCGCCCGGCGGCCCGGTGTACGTCTACGAAGCGCGCTACCACGACATCGTGCCGAACGAGCGCATCGCCTACGCCTACACCATGGACATGGACGGGCAGCGCATCTCCGTCTCGGTGACGACGGTCGAGTTCGTGCCGGCCGGCGACGGCACGCGGCTGGTCTTCACCGAGCAGGGCGCGTTCTTCGACGGCAAGGACAAGCCCGAGTTCCGCGAGGGCGGCACGAACGAGCTGCTCGACGCGCTGGGCACGGCGCTGCGCGACGCCTCCGCGAGCGTGTCGTGAGCGAGGGACCGCGCGGCTTCACGCTCGTGCGCGAGCTCGACGCCCCGCGCGAGCTGGTGTACAAGGCCTGGACCGAACCGGCGCGCTTCGCGCAGTGGTTCGGCGGCGCGCCGTCCACCGTGCCGCTGGAGACGATGGCGATGGACGCCCGCCCGGGCGGCGCGTGGAGCCTCGTCATGCTGGCCGGGCCGGAGCGCACCGAACTGCCCTTCGGCGGGTTCTTCCGCGAGCTGGTGCCGCCCGAGCGGGTCGTGATGGTGATGACCAACCCGGCCGACCCGAACGATCCCGACACCGAGGTGGTGACGGTCGTCCTGACCGACCTCGGCAACGGCCGGACCCGCATGGAGTTCGCGCAGCGCGGCCACCTCTCCGACGAGACGTACGTGCGGACGAAGGAAGGCTGGTCGGTCTTCTTCGACAGCCTGGCCGAGCACGTGGCGCGCGAGCCCGCGTGAGCGAGCGCGGGCCGCGGACGCGCTGGTTCGCGCTGGCCGCGCTGTGCATGGGGCTGATGATGATCGTCGTCGACCAGACGATCGTCAACGTCGCCCTGCCCGCGATCCAGCGCGATCTGGGCTTCTCGCAATCGAGCCTGGCCTGGGTGGTCAACGCGTACCTGATCGCGTACGGCGGGTTGCTGCTGCTCTCGGGGCGGGTCGGCGACCTGATCGGCCGCAAGCGGATCTTCATCACCGGCTTGGTGCTGTTCACCGCCGCCTCGCTGCTGTGCGGCCTCTCCACCGGCGCGCAGATGCTGGTCGCGGCGCGCTTCGTGCAGGGCCTGGCGGGCGCGGTCGCCTCGGCCGTCATCCTGGGCATGGTCGTCACGCTGTTCCCCGAGCCGCGCGAGCAGGCGCGGGCGATCGGGGTGTTCAGCTTCGTCGCCGCGCTCGGCGGATCGATCGGCCTGCTGGCGGGCGGCGTGCTCACCCAGGCGATCAACTGGCACTGGATCTTCCTGGTCAACCTGCCGATCGGGATCGCGGCGGTCGCGCTCGGCGCGCGGCTGCTCGAGCCCGAGCGCGGGATCGGGCTCGCGCGCGGCGCGGACCTGGCCGGTGCGCTGCTCGTCACCGCGGCGCTGATGCTGGGCATCTCCACCATCGTCGAGACCGAGCGCTACGGCTGGCTCTCCGCGCGCACGCTCGGCCTGGGAGCGCTCGCGCTGGCGCTGCTCGCGGCGTTCGTCGCGCGCCAGGCCACCGCGCGCGCTCCGCTGGTGCCGCTGCGCGTGTTCCGCTCGCGCGGCGTCGCGGGCGCGAACCTGATCGGCGCCCTGATGGTGCCGGGGATGTTCGGCTTCTTCTTCCTCGGCACGCTCTATCTGCAGCGCGTGCTGGGCTACGACGCGCTCGGGGTCGGGCTGGCGATCCTGCCCGTCACGGTGACCGGCGGCGTGCTCTCGCTGCGCGTCTCCGCGCGGCTGAACGTGCGCTTCGGCCTGCGCGCGGTGCTGCTGCCGTCGCTCGTGCTGATCGCGCTGGGGCTGGCCTGGTTCGTCCGCGCGCCCGTGCACGGAACCTACATCGCCGACGTGCT
>JASLGJ010000529.1 GCA_030150085.1 Candidatus Elarobacter sp.
GACGTGCTGCGTACCTCGCGCGACGAGACGCCGGCGCTCACGCAGGCCGCCGCCGCGGGCGACGGGCTCGCGCTCTGGCTCGCCGGGCTCCCCACCCTCGCGCGCCTCGACGTGATGCAGTACCGCATCATCGCGGTCGGCCTGCCGCTGCTCTCGCTGGGGATCATCACCGGCGCGATGTGGGCCAAGGAAGCCTGGGGCGCCTACTGGCAGTGGGACCCCAAGGAGACCGCCGCGCTGGTCTCCTGGATCGTCTACGCCGCCTACATGCACTTGCACACCCGCCCCAACTGGCGCGGCATGAAGACGAGCTGGGTCAGCGCGTTCGGCTTCCTGACCATCGTGTTCTGCTACCTGGGCGTGAACATCTGGATCAGCGGCCTGCACAGCTACAAGATGTAACGAAGACGCATCCCACGTCGCGTTCGCTACGCCAGGTGCAGCGCGTCGGCGGGCGCCGTGCGCAGCGGCGGCAGCACCAGCGCGAAGGTCGTACCCGAGGGCGTGTCCTCCAGGCGCACCGTGCCGCCGCAGCGGGCGGCGGCGCGCTCGACGATCGCCAGCCCCAGCCCCGAGCCTTCGATGCCGGTGGTGCGCTCGCCGCGGAAGAAGCGCTCGAAGACGTGCGCGCGCTCGTTCTCCGGAATGCCGGGGCCGTTGTCGCTGACGCGCACGACGACGCTGCCGTTCTCGCGCCGCACCTCGACCCGTACCGGGCTGCCGGCGCCGTACTTCACCGCGTTGTCGACCAGGTTGCCGATCGCTTCGTGCAGCTCGCCGCGGTCGGCCAGCACGCACGTCTCGTCCGCGGCGACGTCGAGCGCGATCTCGCCGCGCCGCGCGGCTAGCACCTCGGCCACCGCGCCGTCCGCGATCTCCGCCACGTCGACGGTCTCGCTCTTGCTCGCTTCGGGGCGCTCCAGCCGGGCCAGCGCCATCAGGCGCTCGACCAGGCGCCGCATGCGCCGGGTCTCGGTGCGCAGGGTCGGAAAGGCGCGCGCGCGGATGTCATGGTCGTCGATGCCGCCCCGCTCGAGCACGTCGACGAAGGCGCTCACCACGGTCAGCGGCGTGCGCAGCTCGTGCCCGGCGTCGGCGACGAAGCGCCGCATCTGCTCCTCGACCCGGACCCGCTCGGCGAAGGCCGCCGCGACCTGCGCGGCCGCGCCGTTGTAGGCTTCGATCAGCGCGCCCAGCTCGCTGCGGTCGGCGCTCGACACCTGGCGCGGCGTGAAGTCGCCTTGCGCGAAGCGGCGCAGCTCGCCGGTGACGGTGACCAGCGGCGCGACCGCCTGCGCGGCGATCCAGCGCCCGAACAGCCACGCCAGCCCCAACGCGACGATCACCGACACCGCGAGCGACTCGAGGAACAGCCGGATCGCCGGTTCGAGCAGCTGCAGGTCGGGCGCGACCAGGATCTCCGCTTTGCCGCCGGCGAGGAGCACGTGCCGCGGGCGCAGGCCCAGCAGCGATGCGAGCGACACCTGGGTCGCCGCGGCCGGCGGGCCGGATCTCGGGCGCCCCGGCGGCGGCTGCGGGCCGCGGCGCCCGTCGGCCCGGCCCGGAAACGCGACGACGCCCGGGCGCTTCGCGGCCTCGATCGCGCGCGCGACCATCGCATCCGACGCGTCGCCGGGGTGCGCGGCGGCGACCGCTTCGGCCGCGGCCACGCCTTGCGCGACGGCGGCGAGCGTCGGCTGCGCCACCAGCGCGAAGGCCAAGCGCGTCACGACCACGGCGACGAGCACCAGCAGCACGCCGACGGCCGCCGCCGAGAAGACCGTCAGCCGGGCGCGCAGCGTCATCGCGGCTCGCGGATCGAGTAGCCTACCCCGCGCACGGTGTGGATCAGGCGCGCTTCCGGCGCGCGGTCGACCTTCGCCCGCAGATAGGAGATGTACGTCTCCACCGTGGCGGGCGAGACGTCGCGGTCGACGCCCCACACCAGGTCGAGCAGTTCCTCGCGGGTGAACACGCGCTTGGGCCGGCGCGCCAGCGCGACGAGCAGGTCGAACTCGCGCGTCGACAAGTCGACCCAGCGCCGGCCGCGCATCACCGTGCGCGCGTCGAGATCGATCTCGAGGTCGGCCACGCGCAGGTGGTGGACGCGCTTGAGCACCGGGCGGCGCAGCGCGGTCTGGATGCGCGCGATCAGCTCGTCGAGCTCGAACGGCTTGGGCAGGTAGTCGTCGGCGCCCGCCTTGAGCCCGTCGATGCGGTCGCGCACGTCGCCGCGCGCGGTCAGCATGATGATCGGCACCTCGGTCAGCCGGCGCAGGAGCGGGATCAGCGAGAGGCCGTCGATCTTCGGCATCATGATGTCGAGCACGATGCAGTCCGGGGACCAGTCGCGCACGACGGTCAGCCCGTCCGCGCCGTCGACCGCGGTGCGCACCTCGAACCCGGCCTGGGCCAAGCCGATGTCGAGCACCTCGCGAATGCTGTTCTCGTCGTCGATGACGACCACGCGCTCGGCCGTTTGCGTCTCCATGCCCCTTATCGTCCGCGACGATGCTGGGAGAAGTCTCCGAAACGCCTCAGCTACGCGCGCTCGGCCGGACGGTCGGCGACCACGTTCACCAGCCACACCACCAGGGTCAGCGAGAGCGCGGCCGTCTCGACCAAGCCCAGGTGCAGGCGCAGCGGGGTGAAGTCGTACGCGACCGAGAGCGCGAAATCGGCCAGCACCGCCAGGCGCGTAATCGCCCAGGTCCGCGTGACGAACACCAGGTAGCTGAAGATCAGCGCGAGGATCGTCTCCACGCTAGGGGTGCGTGCTGCCTTGGCCCGGCTGCTGCGAGGGCGCGGGCAGGGGCGGCGCGGGCGGCACGCTGGCCGGGTTCTCCCAGATCGCCTTGGCGGCGGACGGCAGATGGTCGGGCGTGCGCTTGAGGAAGTACGCGATCTGCCAGATGGCCTGCTCGTCGAGCGACTTGTCGTAGGCCGGCATGCCGGTGAAGCGGATGCCGTGCTCGATCTTCCAGTAGGTCTCGCCCTCGGGGTCGTCCATCACGTCGTGCTTGTTGAACTGCGGCGCCCGCACGCCCAGGCCGCGGGCGACCGAGGTCGGGGTCGAGTTGGCGGTGCCGTGGCAGACCGCGCAGTTCTGGACGTAGAGCTTGGCGCCGGTCGCGATGTCGCCATCGGTCTGGGTGAACGGGTAGGGCGGCTTGGGGGCTTCGCGGTCGATCGTGGCCTTGAGCGAGGTGTGGGCCATCCAGTTCTCGCCCGGCATGAGCGGGCCGTCGGCCCGGGCCGGAACGGCGCCCGTCTCGACCGCGCCGAAGACCACCAGGGCGAGCAGAACCACCGCGGCTGCGAAGCCGCCTACGAACGAGCGCATGCGGTCAGTGTTCTCCAAAAAGCTGGGATTCGACTCCGCCCGGCCTGCAACGTGGGCCCGGCCGATCGGGTTCGGAGAGGGATGGCCCTCGCACCGCCCCTCGGCTCGACCCTCGAAGAGCTTCGCTTCGCGAACGGCTTCGCGGGCCTGGGCGAGGCGTTCTCCGAACGCCGCCCCCCGGACGGGATCCCCGGAGCGCGCGTGGTCGCCGTCAGCCTCGCCGCCGCCGCGCTGATCGACCTGCGCGGCGGCGAAGAGCTGCGGCCCGAGTTCGCCGCGCTGGTCTCGGGCAACGCCGTCCTGCCCGGCATGGAGCCGGTCGCCGCGCTCTACGGCGGGCACCAGTTCGGCTACTGGGCGGGCCAGCTCGGCGACGGCCGGGCGATCCTGCTGGGCGAGGTCCAGACCGCGCGCGGCCCCGTCGAGCTGCAGATCAAAGGCGCCGGCCTGACCGCGTTCTCGCGCATGGGCGACGGGCGGGCCGTCGTGCGCTCGACGGTGCGCGAGTTCCTCTGCAGCGAGGCGATGGACGCGCTGGGCATCCCCACCACCCGGGCCCTGGCGATGGCCGCCGGCAGCGAGCCGGTGCGGCGCGAGACGATCGAGCGCGCCGCGACCGTGATCCGCCTGGCGCCCTCGTTCGTGCGCTTCGGCTCGTTCGAGATCTTCCACTACCGCAAGCAGACCGCGCAGGTGCGCGCGCTCGCCGACTACGTCATCGCGCGCTTCTACCCGGAGTGCGGCGCGGGCGAGGACCGCTACGCGCGCTTCTTCGCCGCGGTGGTGGAGCGCACGGCGCGCCTGATGGCGGCCTGGCAGAGCGTCGGCTTCGCGCACGGCGTGATGAACACCGACAACTTCTCGATCCTCGGCCTGACGCTCGACTACGGTCCCTTCGGCTTCGTAGAGGCCTACGAGCCGGGCTTCATCTGCAACCACACCGACGAGGGCGGGCGCTACGCCTTCGACCGCCAGCCGACGATCGGCTTGTGGAACTGCCACGCGCTGGCCGAGGCGCTCTCGTCGCTGATCCCGCGCGAGGCGCTCGACGCCGCGCTGGCCCGCTACGCCGACGAGTACCGGGCCGCGTTCTTGGCCCTGCACCGGGCCAAGCTCGGCCTGGCGGACGCGCGCGAGGGCGATGCCGAGCTGCTGCTCGCGCTGTTCGAGCTGCTGGCGGCCCGGCGGGTCGACTGGACCGGTTTCTGGCGCGCCCTCTCGCACGGCGAGACTCCGGCCCTGGCCCTGCTGGGCGAGGACGAGACCTCCCGGGCTTGGCTGGCGCGCTACCGCGAGCGCGCCGCGGGCGACCCGCGCGGCGCGGACGGGCGGCGGGCCGCGATGCTGGCGGTCAACCCGAAGTACGTGCTGCGCAACTGGGTCGCCCAGGAGGCCATCGAGGCCTGTGAGACCGGCGACGACAGCGTGGTGCGCGCGCTGCTCGAAGTCGTGCGGAGTCCTTACGCTGAGCACCCCGAGCGGGAAGGGTGGGCCCAGCCCGCCCCGGCGAAGTACGCGGGCCTAGCGGTAAGCTGTTCCTCGTAAAGGGAGCGGCTCTTCACGACGGAGTATCGACGGAACGATGAGCAGCGACGTCCAGCGCCCGGGTGAAATTCGGCTTCTCGTGCGCGGCATCGGTCGCGGGGTGGCGATCACCGACGTCGCGGAGCTGTTCGCTCCGTTCGGGGTCGACCCGGCCCGGATCGCGCTCCCGCGCGACCGCCGCACCCGCCGCCGCAAGGGGATCGCGTTCGTCGTCGCGCCCAACGCCGCACTCGCCAACCACGCCATCAAGACGCTCAACGAAACGACCTTCCACGAGAAGCCGATCACCGTGGAAGTGGCCGAGGAAGCGCCGCCGCGGCGCGGCCGCGGCCGCCCGCGCCGCTAGCGCGAGCCGGCCTCCCTCACTGGAGGTACTTCTCGACCGTCTCGGCGCTGCGCTCGCGCGTGTCCTCGGGGTTCTGGGCGAACTCCGTGCGGGCGCGGCGCTGGCGCAGCAAGTCCCAGAGGCGGTCGAGCTGGACGTTGATGTCGCCCATCCGGCGGCGCTCGTCGGAGGTCATCTCGCCCTGGTCGAGCAGGCGGTGCTCCTCGGCGACGAGGCGTTCGATGTGGGCGTGGAGCTCTTGATCGTTCACCCTCGGGTCTTTCCCGGACCGGCCGCGAACACCCAGGGCAGGGCCAGCGCCGGGCCGGCCCCGGCCAGCGCGACCGCCGCCCCGTAGCCCGGCCCCAGCGCGGCGGCCAGCGTCGCCAGCGCGGCGCCGCCCAGCGTGCCCAGCGAGAAGGCCAGGTTGTAGGCTCCCATCGCCGCCCCGCGCGTGCTCTTGGAGCTGCGCTCGAACAGCAGCCCGACCCCGACCGGCACCATCGCCGACCAGGCCACGCCCATCAGCGCGCCGGCCAGGATCACCGCCGGGGCGCTGTGGGCGCGCGCCGCCAGCAGCGCGCCGGCCAGGTGGAAGACGGCCGTCGGCAGGGCCACCCAGCGCGGCCCGAAGCGGTCGACGAGCCGCCCGGCCGGGTAGCGCAGGCCGAACGTGGTGACCGCCAGGGCGGTGAAGAGCAGCGCCGCGTTGGCGATCCCGCGCTGGTGGAAGGTGATCACGGCCAGCGCCGTGTTGACCCCGCCGACCAGCGTCGCCCCGACCAGGAAGCTCATCGCCGGCAGCCAGGCCGAGCGCATGAAGATCCGGCGCGAGCGGCGGATCCGCACGTCGTGGCGCTTGGGCAGGGCGAACAGGATCGCCACCCCGAGCAGGGCCGGGAGACAGCCCCACAGGTACTGCTCGCGCCCGACCCCGTGCTGCCACAGCCACACCCCCAGCGCCGGCGAGAGCGCGAAGGACAGGTTGCCGACCATCCCCAGCGTCGCCACGGCCGAGATCGCGCGCTCGGGCGCGACGATGGCGCTGGCGTAGGCGAACTCGGCGGTGATGAAGGCCGTGATCGCCAGGCTGCGCAAGGCCATCGCCGCCGCCGCGCCGGCCGTCCCGTGCACGAAGGCCAGCCCCAGCAGGGCCAGCACGGCGACCCCGGCCGCGATCCGGCAGGTCAGGATGCGCCCGAAGCGGTCGACCAGCCCGCCCACGGGTACGCTGCCCAGCAGCGGCGCGAACGCGGCGATCGAGGCCACCGTCGCGATCCCGGCCGGGCGCGCGCCGTCCGCGGCGAGCGCGAGCGGCAGCGACCCGGTCGGCAGGTTCACGGTCAGCTCGACGAGGATCGCGCTGACGACGAGGATCGCGTAGGACATTCGGTCAGTCTATCACGCGAAGGACTCCGCTCGCGATTCCTACGAAGGTACGCGAGTTTTGTCGGCCGCCCGGCTACACTACCGTGGAACAGGGCGTCCACCCAACAGGAGCATCATGGCCCACGCACAGGCGTACACCGACTCCGGCACGCCGGAAGAACAAACCCGACGGACCTTCATGGCCAACGCGGTCGTCGCGTTGGGCGGCGTGATCGGGCTCGGCCTGGCCGTGCCGTGCCTGGCGTCCCTCATCCCGGCGTCCGACGCGACCGCGAGCGAGTGGTCGCCGCTCACCCCGGCCGAGGCCGACACGCTCAAGAAGGCGACGGACACCCCGATCAAGGTGACCTTCAACCTGCACGAGACGAACGGCTACTTCGGGGCCTCGGACACCGAGCAGTTCTTCTGGGCGGTCAAGAACAGCGAAGAGCAGATGCGCGCCAAGCGCCCCGAGCTCTTCACCGGGGTCGAAAAGGTGCCGTACCCGGTGGTCGCGATGGGCTTCTCGGTCTTCAGCCCGATCTGCCCCCACCTGGGCTGCCGCTTCGCCTGGAACCAGGGCCTCAACAAGTTCGCCTGCCCCTGCCACGGCTCGCAGTTCACCAACATCGGCGAGCACGTCGCCGGCCCGGCGCTGCGCGGCCTCGACCCGCTCCCCCTGCGCGACTTCAACGGCAAAGTCGAGGTCACGTGGATCGAGTACAAGCAGGGCACGCCCGATCACGTCATCCTCAAGGTCGGATAGGGGACCGCACATGCTGACCTGGCTCGACCAGCGCACCGGGATCGTCACGATGACGAAGGACTTCCTCACCGAGGACGTTCCCGGCGGCGCTTCCTACTGGTACGCGTTCGGCAGCGCGACCGTCTTCGCGATGCTGTGCCAGATCGTCACCGGCATCTTCCTGTGCTTCTACTACGCGCCGTCGACCGCGACCGCGTGGGAGTCCACCGACTACCTGATCCACCACGTTCCGGCCGGCGGCTTCGTGCTCTCGCTGCACTACTGGGGCGCCTCGGCGATGATCGCGCTGATGGCGATGCACCTGCTGCAAGTGCTGCTGTGGGGCGCCTACAAGAAGCCGCGCGAGCTGCAGTGGGTCGTCGGCGTGATCCTGTTCATCATCACGCTCGTGCTCGGCCTGACCGGCTACCTGCTGCCGTGGGACCTCAACGCGCTGCTCGCCTCGAAGGTCGCGATCCAGATCGCGGGCTCCGCGCCGGTCGCCGGTAAGGCGGTCCTGGCCTTCCTGCAGGACGGCAGCGGCATCGGCACGCTCACCATCAACCGCTTCTTCGGCATCCACGTCTGGCTGATGCCGGCGCTGCTGGTGGCGCTGGTCGGCGCGCACCTCTCGATCTTCCGCTGGAACGGCCCCGCCGGCCCGCCGCTCGACGAGGCGCCCAAGCTCAAGCCGGGCCGCTTCTGGCCGGACCAGATGTTCATGGACACCGTGCTGTCGTTCGCGATCTTCGTCGTGATCGTCGCGCTGGCGGTGTTCGCCCCGGCGCCGTTCGACGCCAAGGCCGATCCGAACAACACGACCTTCGTCCCCTACCCGGCCTGGTATTTCTTGGCGCTCTACGCGCTGCTCGACGTGGTCGGCAAGTTCCCGCCCGCGATCGTCCAGGTCGCGACCCTGTTCGCCACCATCGTCGGCCCGACGCTGCTGATCGTGCTGCTCGTCGTGCTGCCGTTCGTCGACCGCAACCCCTCGCGCCGGCCCTCGCGCCGCCCGTGGGTGCTCGGCGTGACGGCGCTGGTCATGGTGATGGCGGTGGGCCTGAGCTTCTTCGGCCAGTACAACGTGGTCGAGGGCCAGATCCGCAACGGCCTGGTCGGCGCCAGCCACGCCAACGCGCAGAGCTCGCTCGAGCAGGCGCCGCAGGTCAACACCAACGGCACCACCGGCGCGGCCGGCGGCGCGAGCTCCTCGGGCAGCGCCAACGCTCCGGCCGCCGCGGGCGGCGGCGCGACCGTGTTCTCCACGAACTGCGCGGGCTGCCACGGCGCCAACGGCCAGGGCCAGCCCGGCGTGTTCCCGCCGCTGGCGAACAACCCGATGGTCACCGGCGACAAGAACGCCGTCATCAAAGTGCTGCTCAACGGCCTCAACAACGAATCCGTCAAGGTCGGCGGCGCGGAGTACAAGGGCGTGATGCCGCCGTGGAAGGGTCAGCTCTCCAACAAGCAGATCGCCGACGTGATCACCTACATCCGCAACGCCTGGGGCAACAAAGCCAGCTCGGTCACCGAAGCCGACGTCGCCGCCCAAGCGAAATAACCCCCGCGAACCCCGCGAAACGAACGAGCCCGCCGGCAACCCGGCGGGCTCGTTTTTTCATGCGCGCGGCCTCAGCGGTCTTCGGGATGATGCCCC
>JASLGJ010000027.1 GCA_030150085.1 Candidatus Elarobacter sp.
AATTCGATCTCGCCCGCCGGCAGCCCAGTATCGCCGCCTACTTCGCCTGGAATGTCGAGCACCACGAAGACCCGCTTGAGGATGGCGTACAGCGACGCAAGCTGCGACTGCGCGTTCCACATCGTGCCGGCCGGACCATACAGCCGCATCTGATAGGTTAGCGCCGCAACGAGCATTCCAAGGGAGAGTTGTTTAGAACTCACCAGCGAGGCGCCCAGTGCCAGCGTAGCGACCGGCCCAGCCGCGTTTACCACGCTCGAGATTACCGCATACCACCCGCTGGCAAGCGCGGTGTGGGCGTTGACCTGCACGACTTCGCTCGCCGCCTCACCATATCGCCGCTCTTCAGCTGCGGCCATTCCAAATCGCTTCACGAGCGAAAGCGCGCCCGGCGACATCGTTTCCATGCTGTGCGCTTCGAGTCGATCACGCGCTTCACTGAGCTGGGTGCGAAAGCGCGCGAACACCGCTGCAGCAGGCTTGGTGGGAAGCCACATCAAGCCGACCGCAGCTAGTGACAAAAACGCGATGCGCCCGTCGATCGTGAACAGCACCCCCGCCGTGAGCACGAACTGAAGCAGAGCTGATACCAGCGGAAAGAACGAGAACTGCAGCACTTGGCTGACCGCGTCGATATCAGAACCCAGCCGGTTGCAAAGCTCACCGACCGCGATGGATGATGCCGCCTCGTATTCTCCGTGGTATAGGGCGTGCGCCATGCTGACGCGCAAGTCGCGGGCGAAGCTCTCGCGCAGGGTAGTTGTGACGTACGCATAGACCAGGTTGCCCAGCGCCGCCAGCACGACGGCCGCAATGTAGATTAGCAGCGCCCACCGGACTCCGCTCGCGTCTCCGTGCACGAGCGCGTCAATGAGCTTGCCCGTGACCCAAGCCGGAAGCAACCCGGCCGCGGAGATCGCGATCATGACGGCGAACGCCGGAACGCCCTTGACAGCATACGGTTTGCATATCGCGATCATGCGCCGCAGCTCGCGATTCCTCATACCCATCGCCTCTCCCGACGTTGCACTGGCTCCACGACGATTCCCCACCCGATGCAATACATTGCGTGATTCCTGCAACATCACACGTGCACGAAGATGTCATGCTGCGCCTCGGCGACGCAATCTCTTGCAATATCAAAGGGTGGTTTTGCGCGATCAATGGCCTCGAAGGAGCCGATCGAGTAGTTCGCGCGCATCGGGGAACGTTGACCGGTCGGGGCTGTCTGGCTAGCGTCAGCAGCGGGAATGGGCCCGCGTCCGGCCCATTCTTCGACTTCGAATCTCCTCTTCCGACAGGAGCACAGTGTCATGAACCGCATTTTGAATCTCCAGGCCATCGTCCCGTCTATCGACCTGCCCGGCGTCGGCCCGGCAAATAGCCAGACTAGTATTTCTTGCACCAGTGGCTGCACCAGTTCGCAAATCGTGATGCCGGTCGACGCCGAGCACCCGACTTTCTTCTAGCTACCCCACGCCTGCTGTGAAACGGGCCTTTGCGAAAGCGAAGGCCCGCTTCATAGCAGGTCCACCTGAAAAAATCCGGAGGAATACTCGACACGGGGGAGGGATTCGAGTCAGGTACGTCAGAGAGGTTTACGAACCTCAAGTTGATCGCTCTTTGTAGTCGGTGTGGGAGTGTAATCAGTGGTTGACGACCAATGTTCGGGTGCGCGTCAGCGTACCGACGGCCACTTGTCCTGTCGCCCGCCCCATCTGACGGAACTCGTCGTCCGGCGCCTGATGTACTACCCGCGCTTGCGCCTGGTCACCGCATTCGTGCTAACGAATCTGGCACGACCGATCCGGCTGAGCGATGCGGCCGCTACGGCGTTCATGCAGAAGGCGGCGTTCTCCCGTTACTTTGCCACGAAGACAGGAATTACGTTCAGTGACTTCGTGCGCACACTTCGAATCGTGCGCGCAATCGAACTCATCGAAGCTGAGGACTGCACGTTCAAAGAAATCTCGCGGAGCCTCGGCTTCAATACCGTCTCGACATTTGCTCGCAATTTTCAGGCGATCTTCGGCTGCTCGCCGCGTGAGTACAAACGCACCACGCTGGCAGGGGACCTTGACGCGGTAGCGGCCGGCCATCGCCGTCGGCTCTTGCAACAACTCGTGCTGCTGCGCGGCAGTCGCTCCGGAGCGCCGCACTTCTTCGACGCGGAGGTCACGGCCGACTTCGACGTCACTGCGCTGATGTAGCTAGTGGAACCGGCTCTGCGCTTGCGCGACCGCGCGGTACGAGGCCACGCTGCGCAGGCGGGTCAGCTCGCGGGCCACGCGCCAGGCGCGCGGGCCGAGGTTCATGATGCGCTCGCGCAGCGGGCGGCGTGCGCCGGGCGGCATGTCCGGTGCATCCGTGTCATGCGTGCCGGGCGCGGGGACTCGTCCCGCGCGGGCGAGCGTACCCAGCGCCCAGCGGGCGTAGACGCGCGGGGCGCTGACCTTGTGGGAGTGCTCGCTGGAGCTGGCCCGCCAGCTGCTCGCGCTCTTCCGCCGCGGCGCCGACGGCAAGCGCCCGTTCAACGGCGACAACGCCCTCTTCCAGCACGACCCGCACTGGCGCGACCACATCCTCTTCCACGAGTACTTTCACGGCGACACCGGCGAAGGGCTGGGCGCCTCGCACCAGACCGGCTGGACCGCGCTCGTCGCCAAGCTCGTCCAGCAGCTCGCCGACTACGGCGGCCCCGGCCACTCCGCGGTCGCGGCCGACTTCGAGGTCACCGCTGGAGCAGGCTTGGGTTCGGTCGCCGGCTAGCATGTGTGCCGCGCGCGAAAGCGGGGCACGAGCAGCGGGTCGCAAACCGTCGTCCGACCGTTCGACGCGCCGCAGTTTCCAGGAGGAGCCTACGATGTCCGACATCACCGAACTGATTCTCGACGACCACGAAACCTTTCGGCGCCGGTTCTTCGCGCTCTACACGGCGTCCGACGACGGCGCCTTGCTCGAACTGTGGCAACCTCTCGTCGAGCTCCTCGAGGTCCATGCCGTGGCCGAAGAAGAGATCTTCTACCCGAGCCTGCTCCACCACGGCGAAGACGCGAAGGCGGAAACGAAAGACGCGATCAAGGACCACAACAAGATCCGCGACGCCATCCGCGACGCGGAGACCTGCCCGGTCGGCGAAAAGGACTGGTGGGCCGCGGTCGGCCGGGCGCGCGCCGAAAACAACGAGCACATGACGGAGGAGGAGTGCGAAGGGCTGCCCGACTTCCGGCGCAACTCGTCGGACGCGTTGCGGGCGGAACTCGGCGCCCGGTTCGTGCAGTTCAAGGCGGACCACCGCGGCGCGCGCGGGATCGACCGTGAGGACAAGAACCCGCGCCGCTACATCGCCGAGCACATCTGAGCGCGGATCGACCGCCGCCTGAGCCGGATCGAGGCCTGGCGGCAATCGCTAGTGAAACCGGCTCTGCGCTTGCGCGACCGCGCGGTACGACGGCACGCTGCGCACGCGGGTCAGCTCGCGGGCGACGCGCCAGGCGCGCGGGGCGAGGTTCGCGATGCGCTCGCGCAGCGGCCGGTGAGTGCACGCCTCGGCTTCGTTCGCCTCGGCTTCCGTCGTGGGCGGCACGCCGCGGTCGGCGGGCCCGCCGCGGCCGGTCCGCGTCAGCGTGCCGAGCGCCCAGCGGGCGTAGACCCGCGGGGCGAACACTTCGAGCGTGAAGCGGGCCGGGCTGCCGTGACGCAGCACGTCCTCGAAGTGGCGCTCGAGCAGCAGCGCCTCGGCGCGCTCCGCGCGCGCCAGCGAGCCCGCGAGACAGGCGTGGCCGCG
>JASLGJ010000092.1 GCA_030150085.1 Candidatus Elarobacter sp.
GGCCAGCCGGCCTACGTCACCCGCATCGGCCTGGGGACGTTCATCGACCCGGCGCGCGACGGCGGGCGGATCGGGCCCGGGCGCGGCGCGCAACTGCTCGAGCGGGTGCGGGCGGGCGGCGGCGATGCGATCGCCTACCCCGCGCTGCCGGTCGACGTGACCGTGCTGCGCGCCAGCGCGGCCGACGCGCGCGGCAACCTCGTGCTCGACGGCGAGGCCTCGTACGCCGATTCGTTCGCGCTGGCCGCGGCCGCCCACAACTCGGGCGGGATCGTGATCGCGCAGGTGCGCCGCATCGCGGAGTGGGGCGAGCTCGCGCCGCACGCGGTGTGCGTGCCGGGCGCGCTGGTCGACTACGTGACGGTGGTCGACGGCCCCGACTCCGATCAGACGTATGCCGAGTCGTTCAACCCGGCCTACGTCAGCCGGGGCGACCCGGCCAGCCTGCTCGACGCGCCGCCCAGCGCCGGCGCGCGCGCGATCGTGGTCGAGCGCGCGCTGCACGAGTTCCTCGCCGCGCCGCGGGGGATTCTCAACTTCGGGATCGGCATACCGTCGGAGGTCGGGCGGCGCATCGGCGCGCTGCCGCGGCACGACGCGGCGGTGACGCTGGAGTCGGGTGCGATCGGCGGCCGGCCGGCCGGCTTCGGCTCGTTCGGCGCCACCGCGTACCCCGAGGCGATCGTCGACGCGGCCGAGATGTTCGACCTCTACGACGGCGGCGGGATCGACCAGACCTTCCTGGGCTTCGGCGAGATGGATGCCCGCGGGCGGGTCAACGTGGCGCGCTTCGGCAGCCGCATGCCGGGCGTGGGCGGCTTCGTCAACATCTCGCAGTCGGCCAAGAAGGTGACGTTCTGCGGCACCTTCACCGCGGGCGTGCTCGACGTCGCGGTGGTCGGCGGCGAGGTCGTCGTGCGGCGCGAGGGCAGTTTGCGCAAGTTCGTCGACGCGGTCGACCCGGTCTGCTTCGACCCGGCCTACGCGCGCACGGCCGACGGCTCGTTCACCGTCGTCACCGAGCGCTGCGTGCTGGAGTGGCGCGCCGGCCGCCTGGTCGTGACCGAGGTCGCGCCGGGGATCGACGTGCGCGCGCAGATCGCGCCGTTCTTGCCCGCGGCGGTCGTCGTCGCGCCGCAGCCGCGCGCGATGGTGCTGCCGCCGGACACGGTACCGGCCGCCACACCGGAGCGGCGCGAAACCGCCGAGGCCGTGGCCTAGGCGCGGCCCTAGGTCCCGGCCTCGTAGGCTTCCCAGGCGTCCGACGCGCTCAGCCAGGACTCCATCGCCGCTTCGCTCGCCTTGCGCACGCGCTCCAGCTCGTGCGTGAGGCGGACGACGCGCGCCGGGTCGTCGTAGAGGTCGGGCGCGGCGAACTGGCGCTCCAGTTCCGTGCGTTCTTTGTCGAGGTCGGCGACGAGCTTTTCGGCCGTCGTGACGGCGCGCTTCTTGCGCTGCGCTTCCTGCTTGGCCTCGTGCGCGGCGGCTCGGTCCTGCTTCGCCGCTTTCTGCGCGCCCGTTGCGCGCCCGCCGCCGTTCGCGCCGGTCTCGCTCACGGCTTCGTGCTGCTTGCGCTCGTACGCGTCGTAGCCGTCGTCGAGGATCGTCAGGCTGCCGTCCCGGATCGCCACCACGCGCTCGCCCAGGCGCTTGAGCAGATAGCGGTCGTGCGAGACCACGAACAGCGCGCCCTCGTACGACGCGAGGACGTCCTCGAGCGCTTCGCGGCTGGGGATGTCGAGGTCGTTGGTGGGCTCGTCGAGGAACAGGCAGTCCGCTTTTTGCGCCATCAGGCGGGCCAGCATGATGCGCCGCCGCTCGCCGCCCGAGAAGGCCTCGACCGGCTTGTCGCCGGCGTCGCCGCCCAGGTTCAGGCGCCCCAGCAGCGCGCGCGCCTCCTCGTCGGTGACGCCCATCCGCATCACCGCTTCGGACGCGGTGTCGCCCGCGCGCAAATCGTCCACCGAGCTCTGCGAGTAGGCGGCGGTGCGCAATCCGCTGCCGTAGCGCACGCTGCCCCGGTCGGGCGGCATCTCCTCGGCGATGATGCGCAGGAAGGTCGTCTTGCCCGCGCCGTTGGGCCCGACGATCGCGACCCGGTCGCCGCGGTAGAAGGTCGCGGTGACGTTGGCGAACAGGGTGCGGTCGTAGGCTTTGGCCAGGCCCTTGACGTCGACCGCCGGGCCGCCGGTCGCGCGCCGCGCGGAGGCCAGCGCGACCGAGATGCTGCGCTTCTCCGCGCGCGGGGCTTCGACCGCGTCGAGCTTGGCGAACTGCTTCTCGCGGCTCCAGACCGCGCTGTAGTTGTGCGAGCCGTGGGTGCGCAGCTCGTCGATCACCGCGCGCTGGCGCTTGCGCTCGGCCAGGGCGCTCTCGTAGTCGCGCCGCTGCTGCTCGCGCCGGGCCTCGCGCTGCTCGACGTACTGCGTGTACGCCCGGCCCTGCTTGACCTCGTAGACCGCCAGCTCGCCCCGGTCGAGCTCCCAGATCTGCGTGCAGACCGTCTCGAGGAAATAGCGGTCGTGCGAGACGATCAGGAACGCGCGCGGGTCGCGCGCGACGAAGTTCTCCAGCCAGCGCACGGTGTCGAGGTCGAGGTGGTTGGTGGGCTCGTCGAGCACCAGCCAGTCGGGCTGCTCGAGCAGCGTGCGG
>JASLGJ010000145.1 GCA_030150085.1 Candidatus Elarobacter sp.
GATCCACCACGCCGAGCACGCGGCCCGCTTCGCCCACCTGCCCGACGCCGGGGCGCCCGTCGTGATCCCGGACGAGGTCGCGTTCGTCAAGGCGATCTTCGCCCGCGCGCCGCGGCCCGAGACCGCGCGCGAGCTGGAGCGCGGCGCGTTCGACGACCCGGCCGAGGTGGTGTTCACCTCGGGCTCGACCGGGCTGCCCAAGGGCGCGGTGCTCTCGCACCGCAACCTGCTGCGCAACGCGTTCGCGATGGCGGCCACCTACGGCGTGGGGCGCGGGACGCGCTTTCTCACCGCCTGCCCGCTGTTTCACAACTCGGGCCAGCTGCCCACCACCCTGACCGCGCTGTGGTGCGGCGGGCTGCACGTCGCGGTGCGCAGCGACTTCGCGATGATGAAGTTCTGGTATCTGGTCGACCGCTACCGGCTGGAGTGGACGGTGGTGATGAACGCCTATCTGGCGCTGCTGGTGCAGCGCCCCGAGCGGCCGCAGCACGGCACCATGAAAGGCATCCTGGCCGGCGGCTCCAAGCTCAAGCGCGACCTGGTGGAGACCTTCGAGCGCACCTTCGGCGTGCCGGTGTACCAGATCTACGGGCTGACCGAGACGACCGCGATCTCGACCAGCGAGCGGCCCGGGCGCGGCCCGGCCAGCATCGGCTCGGCCGGCAAACCGCTGCCCGGCTGCCGCATCCGGATCGTCGACGCGGACGGGCGCGACCTGCCGCCCGGCGCGCACGGCGAGATCCTGATCGCGGGCGAGCACGTGTTCTCGCACTACCTCAACCAGCCCGAGGTCACCGCCGAGAAGCTGGTCGGCGGCTGGCTGCACACCGGCGACCTGGGCTACCGCGACGGCGAGGGCAACGTGTTCATCGTCGACCGGCTCGACTCGATGATCCACGTCGGGGGCGAGAACGTCTACCCGAGCGAGATCGAGAAGCTCAGCACGCTGCTCGAGGGCGTCGAAGACATGGTCGTCACCGAGATTCCCAACCCGATCCTGGGCGCGGAGCTGGTGCTGGTGTACAAGGCGCAGGACGGCCGGCGGCTCGACCCCTCGGGCTGGTCGGAGATCCTCGGCAAGCACGTCAGCACGTTCAAGATTCCCAAGCGCCGCGTGAGCGTCGAGGAGCTCGGCCTGGACGCGATCCCGCGCGGCCCCAACGGCAAGCTCCTGCGCGCGAAGATCCGCGCCGCGGTGCACGACGCCTACGCCGCCCAAAGGACCTGACACGATGCCGCAAACGACCCGCGAGCTGCTGCGCAGCGTGGTTCGCCAAGCCTCGCCGCTGGGCAGCGACGTCCGCTTCGCCGACGACACGCCGATCCTGGCCGACGGCATCATCGACTCGATGGGCATTCTCGGCATCATGACCGAGATCGAGCGCGCGCTGGGCGTGACGCTCCCGCCCGAGGCGCTGGTGACGGAGAACTTCCAGTCGATCGACACGCTGGCCGCGATGGTCGAAGGCCTGGGCGGCTCGGAAGCCGCGCCGTGACCGAGGCCGAGCCCGCCGAGCTGCACCCCGACACGCGCGCGTACCTGGCCGACATGAGCGCGCTGATGGACAAGATGAAGCTCCCGCCGCTGTGGACGGTCGAGCTGGCCCGCCGGCGCGCGCTCAACAAGATGCTGATCGCGTCGAGCAAGCCGCCCCTGGCGCCCTGCGATCTGGTCGAGGACGTGCGGATCCCGACCCGCGCCGGCTCGTGCCGCGGGCGGGTGTACCGCGGCGTGCCGGCCGGCACCGCCGACCTGCCGCTGGTGCTCTACCACCACGGCGGCGGCTTCGCGATCGGCGGGATCGACGAGAGCGACCACGAGTGCCGCCGCTACGCCGCCGCGACGCCCGCCGTGGTGGTCGCGCTCGAGTACCGCAAGAGCCCCGAGCACCCGTATCCCGCCTCCGAGGAAGACTGCTACGACGCGCTGCTCTGGGCCGCGGAGAACGCGCAGCGCTACGGCGCGAACCCGGAGCGCATCGTGCTGGCCGGCGTGTCGGCCGGCGCGGGCGCGGCGACCGCGACCGCGCTGCGCGCGCTCGAGCGCGGCGGGCCGCGCATCGCGCTGGTCGCGGCGGTGACGCCCTGGTACGACAAGACGCTCTCGCAGCCGTCGATGGCGGTCTACGGCAACGGCGGCTACCACCTCGACCGCGACGAGGTCGCCCACTACCGCGACCTGCTGCTGCCCGCCGGCGCGGCGGGCGCCGACCGCTACAACTCGCCCGCGCTCTTCCCGATGCCCGCCGGGCTCGCGCCGCACTACCTGCTGGTCGCCGAGTGCGACGCGGTCGCGGACGATTCGTACGCGCTCGCCGAACGGCTCGCCGCCGCGGGCGTGCCGTACGAGCTCGTCCTCGCGAAAGGCCTGATCCACGCCTTCACGCTCTTGGCGCATTTGATTCCGGCGGCAAACCCCTACCTCGACGGGCTGCACGCGGCGATCCGCCGCGCGTAGCAGGCGCAGCGCAGGCGCGTCAGCCGCGCGCTTCGTCTTTCGGTACGGGGCGGCGCGCGGGGATGCGCTGCGCGCCGCGGTAGTGCGCGATCATCTCGCGCGGCGCGAGCGGTTCGCCGGAACGGCGGCCGTAGAAATAGACCGCCGACGCGCCGTCGACCGCCGCGCGCGGCGCGGCGATGCGGTCCACCAGCTGCCCCAGCGGCGTGGCGGCGAAGCGCACCAGCGGGCCGACCCCGCGCAGCGGCACGACGCTGCGCGCGACCTGCGCGAGCGACGAGGCGAACTGCGCGCCCGGCCCCGCGACGACGCCCGACTCGAGCAGCGCGAAGTCGCGGAACAGCCAGCGGTGCCCGCTCTCGGTGAAGCGGGTGAAGTCGTAGGGCCCCTCGTGGACCGGCTGGAGGAACGGCGTATCCGCGTACACCAGGCCGTCGGGGCGCAGCACGCGGTGGATCTCCGCCGCGACCCGCCAGGGGTCGAGCACGTGCTCGAGCACCGCCTGCACCACCACCCCGTCGACCGCCCCGTCGGGCAGCGGAACGCGGTGCGCGTCGGCGACGAACTGGGTGAAGCGGGTCGGGAAGATGTCGAACGCCAGCAGGTCGATCTCGGGCGCCGCGTAGAGCGCGTCCAGCCCGCTGCCGATCGTGCCGCCCCCGATCACCAGCACCAGCGGCCGGCCGCCGGCGCGACCGCTCAGGTCGGCCACGAGCCGCCGCGCGATGCGCTCGGCCACCGGATTGGACCGGTCGAAGACGCCCAGCGCCCGCGCCGCCGCCCCGCGC
Organism: Candidatus Elarobacter sp.; assembly: GCA_030150085.1. Taxonomy (GTDB): domain Bacteria; phylum Vulcanimicrobiota; class Vulcanimicrobiia; order Vulcanimicrobiales; family Vulcanimicrobiaceae; genus Vulcanimicrobium. The sequence continues at coordinate 3,250 of JASLGJ010000145.1, forward strand.
GGCCGGGGCTCGGTCCAGCGCACCGCCGCCGGGTCGACGATGGACGAGCCGGCGTCGATCAGCACCGGCTGCCCCCGGACGCTGCGGTACGGCTCGACCGCGTGCGGGCAGGCCGGGTCGGCGCAGCGCACGCCCTCCGGCCCCAGCGTCGACCCGCACAGGGGACAGCGCAGCAGCGCGAGCGCGTCCGGCAAGCTGAGCAGCGGCATGGAGGCTTCGTTCCCCGATTTCGCTCGATTGCAGGCCAGGCAACCAGCCACTCACGGGCGGTAGAGCAGAATCTCCGGGATCGCGGTGCCGGCCGGAATCCGGATCACGCTCTTCTCGCCCGGAACGCGGGCCGGCCGCCGCTTGGTCCAGCCCCGGTAGGCGAGCGGACCGCGATAGGGATACCCCCGCTCGACGGCAGCGGCGTTCAGCTCGAACCCCGTCACCGTCCCGCTCACCACCGTCCCGGCGAACGAGGTCTCGTAGAGCCGGTATGCCGGGTCGTCAGGATCGTCCCCGACGAGCCGCAGCGTGAACGGCTCGGGCGAACCGGCGGGAAGACGAAAATCGACCGGCCGGCGCACCCGCAGCGCGAGCAGTTCCGCGCTCGGCGCGAACGCCCGCGGCAAGTAGATGACCGACTCGACCGCCGCGTCGACCGTCGTGGGCCCGACCTGCCCGTCGTCACCAGCCTCGCTGCGCAGGCTGAGCCGGCCGAACTCGTCCGCACCGGCCGCGCTGAAGCGCCCCGACGCCCGCGCTCCCCAGATGCGAACCGTATACGGGACGTACCCCGCGGGCGCGTCGGCTCCGGCACGCTGGAACGCCGCCGGTTCGTCCGAAGCGGACGTCACGCCCGCCATGCCTGCTGCGAGCGCCGTCGCGACGAACCACGCGACGAGCGCCAGTAGCGGCAGGCGCTTACGACGGCGCAACCCATGACGTAGAGCAATCCGCATTCACTCGCACTCCGGCCTGAGTATTCGAAGTCTGTTGGGGCTTACCCGGCGCATCGATGATGATCGCCACGCCCCAAATCTCGATGTCGAGCCCCGAGCAGCCACCGGGCTGGTGAAAGACCACGGGCGGTTCGAGCACTCCGGACATGGGAAACACGCATTGGGTCCCGACGTCGGTCCGTGTTCCCCCGTCCGACGTCTTGCCGGCGTTCACGGTCATGAACTTTCCTCCGCCCGCCTCGCACTCGCGCTCTTGCGCGTTCTTGTACTTCGGGTACTTGCCCGCCGCCTCATAACACGCCAGGGGATCGTCGGCCGCGGCGCAAGGATCGGTCGCGCCCACATCGGGCGGATTCGTCCCATCGTCGTACGAGTCGGTCCAACAGGTTTGGTCGAGAACCGGGTCCGTCGTAGTGTCGTACGTTCCGCTGACGTTCTGATACGTCGTCGTGCACGTGGTGACCGAATATACGCCGAGCGTACCGCGCAGCTCCGCGTTGCTCGTGCGCTCTCCGCGTGGACGCGGCGAGGTCGTGATGACCCGGTAGCGTTCGGTGAGGACGCGGACTGCAGCCTTCGTACCAATGCGCGCCGCGAGCGCCGTATACGCTTGGTAGTCGCGCGGCATTCGCTC
>JASLGJ010000264.1 GCA_030150085.1 Candidatus Elarobacter sp.
GGCGCGATCGTGGTGCCGGTCAACGTGCTCTACCGCACGTCCGATCTGGAGCACGTGCTCGCCGACGCGGCTCCCAGCGTGGTCTGCGTCTCGGCCGCGAGCGCGCCGTACGTCGCGGCGCGCGAGGGCCGCAGCGCGGTCGACCTGGCCGCCGTCGAGGCCTGGGCGCGCGACGAATCGATCGCGCCGCTCGCCGACCCGCCCGCGCCCGATCCGCAGGCGGGGGCGATCATCATCTACACCAGCGGCACCACCGGGCGCAGCAAGGGCGCGGTGCTCGGGCACGGCAACCTCGTCGCGATCGGCACGCAAGTCGGCGAAGCGTGGCGCTGGACGAGCGCCGACACGCTCCTGCTCGCCCTGCCGCTGTTCCACGTCCACGGCTTGGGCGCGGGCCTGAACGGCTCGCTGATCGCGGGCGGCCGGGTGCTGCTGCGCGAGCGCTTCGACGCCGCCGGCGCCATCGCGGCGCTGGCGAACGGCGCGGCGACGATGTTCTTCGGCGTGCCGACCATGTACGTGCGCTTCCTCGAGCAGGCCGGGCCGGAGGTGCGCTTCGACCGCGTGCGGCTGTTCGTGTCCGGCTCCGCGGCGCTGCCGGCGACCGTGCACGAGGAGTTCGCGCGCCGCTTCGGCGTGTCGATCCTCGAGCGCTACGGCGCGACCGAGTTCGGCTTCGCGCTGACCAACCGCTACGAGGGCCCGCGCCACGCCGGCACGGTGGGCTTCCCGTTCCCGCGCGTCGAGGTCAAGCTGGGCGACCCCGCGACCGGCGCCGACGCGCCGCCCGGCGAGGCGGGCGAGATCCTCGTCCACGGCCCCAACGTGTTCCTGGGCTACTGGCGCAACGAGGCCGCGACGCAGGCCGCCTTCGTGCGCGATGCCCAGGGCCGGGCCTGGTACAAGAGCGGCGACCTGGCCAGCTACGATCCCGAGCGCGGCTACACGATCAACGGCCGGCTCATGGAGCTGGTGATCAGCGGCGGCTTCAACGTCTACCCGATCGAGGTCGAGAGCGAGCTGCTGCGCGTGCCCGGCATCCGGGCCGCCGCCGTCGTCGGCGAACCGCACCCCGCGCGGGGCGAAGTCCCGGTCGCCTTCGTCGAGGTCGACCCCGGCTTCGACCCCGCGGCCGCGCTCGCGGCGCTGCGCGAGCGGCTGGCCAGCTTCAAGGTGCCCAAGGCGCTCTACCCGATCGACGCGCTGCCCCGCAACGCGATGGGCAAGGTGGAGAAGCCGCGCCTGCGCGCCCTGCTGGCGGAAGGCGCGGCTTCGCAGAGCTCGGGCTAGGCGGTGGCGGGACTCGACACCACGTCGAGCACGCCGCCCTGGTCGTACTCGTCGCCGATGCTCTTGTTGGTGTGGTCGGGCAGGGCGAGCGCGGCGGCGAACGAGATCGCGCCGCAGATCGCGAGGAACCACGCGATCGCGTAACCGCTGTGGTAGGTCGCGAGCAGCCAGGCGGCGATCAGCGGCGAGGGACCGCCGGCGATGATCGACGAGAGCTGGTAGCCCAGCGACGCGCCGCTGTAGCGCAGGCGCGGCGTGAACGCCTCGGCGATGAACGCGCCCTGCGGGCCGTAGAGCATGCCGTGCGGAATCAGCGAGAGGAACACCGCCAGCACGATCACGCCCGCGACGCCGGTGTTGATCATCGCGAAGTAGACGAAGCCGAAGACGGCCGTGACGACCGAGCCGATCAGGTACATCTTGCGCCGGCCGATGCGGTCGGAGAGGTGGCCGAAGACCGGAATCCAGATCGCCGAGCCGATGCCCGCGACCAGCAGCGAGAGCAACAGGAAGTTGAGTCCCTGCTTGAGCACCGTCGTGCCGTACGTCAGCAGGAACGACGAGTAGATGTAGAACGGCGCCTGCTCGGCCATGCGGCTGAGCGCGGCCAGCACGATCTCGCGCCCTTGCAGCCGGAAGACCTCGCGCACCGGCGCCTTCTCGATCTTGTTCTCGGCCAGCAGCCGGCGGAACGTCGGCGTCTCGAGGATGCCCAGGCGAATCCACAGCCCGATGCCGACGAGCACGATGCTCAGCGCGAACGGAATGCGCCAGCCCCAGGTGTAGAAGTCCTTGCCCGTCAGCGCGCTGAACAGCAGCACGACGACGATCACGAGCACCATCCCGCCCGGCACGCCGAACTGCGGCCAGCTCGCGATCAGGCCGCGGCGCGCGTTGGTCTTCGCGTACTCCATCGTGAGCAGCACCGAGCCGCCCCACTCGCCGCCCACCCCGATGCCTTGGACGAAGCGCAGCACGGTGAGGATGACCGCGCCCCAGATGCCGATCTGCGCGTAGCCCGGCACGAAGGCCACCAGCGTGGTCGCGATGCCCATCAGCGAGAGCGTCGCGACCAGCGTGGCCTTGCGCCCGATGCGGTCGCCGTAGTGCCCGAAGATCGCCGCCCCGATCGGGCGGGCCAGAAAGCCGATCGCGAAGATCGCGAACGACTGCAGCAGCCCGACCACCGGGTCGCTCTTGGGAAAGTACAGCTTGGAGAAGATGACCGGCGCGGCGAAGCCGTAGAGGGCGAAGTCGTACCACTCGATCGACGTCCCGATCGTGCTGGCGATCACCGCGCGGGTCAGTTGGCGCTCGTCGTCCGCGCTGGGTCGTTGCGGCGCTGCGATTCCGGCCATCGTACACCTCCGATAGCGAATAGGAGCAAGGCGGCTGCACGCTTTCAGCGAGCACCCGCTCCGATCCCCCGTTTTGCCTAGCGCGCTTGCGCGCGCGGCGGCGAACCGCGTTCGCGCCGGCCGGCGGGCCATCCGGGGGCTGCGCGGCGAAGACCCCGGTCCATGGCGACGATCGTCCACGCCGCGGACGTGCACCTCGAGACCGCGTTCACCGAGGTGCGGGGCGGGGCGCGCCGCCGGGCCGCGCTGGCCGACGCCTTCGCGCGCGTGGTCGACCTCGCGCTCGAACGGCGCGCCGACGCGCTGACGATCGGGGGCGACCTCTACGAGGCCGAGCGGGCCGGCCCGCAGACCGCGCGCTTCGCGTTCGCCCAGCTGGCCCGCTTCGGCGGCCCGGTGCTGATCGCGCCCGGCAACCACGACCCCTACTCGGCGCGCTCGCTGTACGCGCGGGCCGACCTGCCGCCCAACGTGCACGTCTTCGCCGAGCCGCGCTGGAGCGCGTACCCGCTGGGCGACGGCGTGACGGTCTACGGCTTCGGCCACGCCCCGGCCGAGCCGGGCCGCCCCTTCGCGACGGCCCGCTTCGCGCGCGGCGGGACGCAGCTCGCGCTCGTGCACGGCAGCGACGAGGACCGCTGCCCGCCCGGCAAGCGCGCCACCGCGCCGTTCACGCTGGCCGAGATCGAAGCGTCGGGCGCGGCCTGCGCGCTGGCCGGGCACTACCACGGCGGCGCGGTCGTCGAAAGCACGGGGGCGCCGCGGCTGGCCTACCCGGGCTCGCCCGAGCCGATCAAGTTCGGCGAACGCGGCAGCCACGGCGCGCTCGTCGTCAGCGCCGGCGGGGGCCGGGTCGCGCTCGAGGCGGTGCCGCTGGCCCGCACGCGCCTGGTCGACCTCGACGTCACGCTGGCGGACGCGCCCAGCGAGCACGCCGTGCTGAGCGCGGTCGAAGCGGCCCTGGCCGCCTACGGCCGCGACGACTACCTGCGCCTGCGCCTGCGCGGCACGGTCGCGCCGAGCACCCGGGTCGACCGCGAGCTGATCCTCGACCGCTGCGCCGGCGCGCTCGGCGCGCTGGAGCTGATCGACGAGAGCGTCGCCGCCGATTACGCCGCGCTGGCCCGCGAGCCCAACGTGCGCGGCCGCGCGCTGGCCGATCTGCTCGCCCTGGCCGCCGAAGGCCACGCCGACGCGCAGGCCGCGCTGCGCTACGCCGCCGCCGCCTTCGAAGGCGCCGAGGTCGCCCCGTGAGGCTGCGGGTCCTGCGGGTGGACGGGTTCGGGAAGCTGGCCGACCGCGAGTTCGCGTTCGGGCCGGGACTCAACGTGGTGGTGGGTCCCAACGAGGCCGGCAAGTCCACCCTGGCGGCGGCGCTGGTGGCGTCGCTGTACGGCTTGCAGCGCGGCGAGAAGGAGCGCTGGCGGCCCTGGACCGGCAGCGCGTTCGGCACCACGCTGACCTACGAGACCGCCGACGGCGCGGCGTGGGAAGTGCGGCGCGAGTTCGAGCGCGACGCCAAGGGCCTGCGGGTCTACGACGCCGCCGGCAACGACGCCGCGGCGCGGGTCGGCAAGGGCCGCTCGCTGGTGCCGGGCGAGTCGCACCTGCAGATCTCCTACGACGTGTTCGTGCAGACCGCGTGCGTGTGCCAGCGCGGCCGAGACCTCGCCGGCCGAGGCGCCGTCGAGCGCGACGACGCGCTGGCGCACGCACGCGGTCTGCACGAACACG
>JASLGJ010000271.1 GCA_030150085.1 Candidatus Elarobacter sp.
GGCGCGATCGTCGACGCCGGCACTTTCGACTGGACCGCCGATCCCAAGCGCCTGCCGCTGATGGCCGAGCCCGACCTCGCCCACGGCAACGTGCTCTGGAAGGACGCGGTGCGCCCGCTCAAGACCGCGCTGGGCGCGAGCTCGTTCATCCTCAAGGCGCGCATGACGCTGCTGCGCGATCTGGGCGCCTGCCTGAGCCCGTTCAACGCGTTCCTGCTCATCCAGGGTCTCGAGACGCTCGCGCTGCGCATGAAGCAGCACTGCGAAAACGCCTCGGCGGTGGCGAAGTACCTCCAGGGCCACCCTGCCGTCGCGCGGGTCGCCTACCCCGAGCTGTTCGACGGCGTGGCCGGCGCGCGCGCCAAGCAGTACCTGCGCGACGGGCGCAGCCCGATGGTGCAGTGCGAGCTGGCCGGCGGCTACGACGCCGGGCGCCGCTTCATCGGCGCGCTGGAGATGTTCTACCACGTCGCCAACGTCGGCGACGCGCGCAGCCTGGCGCTCCACCCGGCCTCGACCACCCACGCCCAGTTGGACAAGGCCAGCCGCGAGGCGGCCGGCGTCTACGACGGCACGATCCGGCTGTGCATCGGGATCGAGCACATCGACGACATCATCGCCGACCTCGACCGGGCTCTGCGCGCGGCCTCATGAGCGAGCGCTGCGCCGTCGTCGTCGACGGCTACTCGACCGGCAGCCAGCTGGCGCTCGCGTTCGCCGCGCACGGCGTGCGCTGCGTGCACGTGCAGTCCGGGCCCGAGGTGCCGGCGGTCTACCGGCCCTCGTTCCGGCCGGGCGACTTCGTCGAGAACGTCGTGCACGCCGGCGACGCCGCCGCGACCGCGGCGCGCCTGGCGCCGTACCGCCCGCTGGGCGCGATCCCCGGCACCGAGTGCGGCGTGATGCTGGCCGACAAGCTCAACGAGCTGCTCGGCCTGCCGCACAACGACCCCGCGCTCTCCGAGGCCCGGCGCGACAAGGCGCTCATGGCGCAGGCCGTGGCGCGGGCCGGGCTGCGCGTGCCGGCCGCGCTCACCGCGCGCCGGGTCGAGGACATCGTGAGCTGGGCGCGCGCCAACGCCGACTGGCCGGTGGTGGTCAAGCCGCTCGCCAGCGGCGGCACCGACGGCGTCGCCTTCTGCCACAGCGAGGAAGAGGTGGCGGCCGCGTTCACCGCCATCCACGGCCACGTCAACCGGCTGGGCCTGCGCAACGACGAGGTGCTGGCGCAGTCGTTCCTGCGCGGCACGCAGTACTTCGTCAACACGGTCAGCTACGACGGCGCGCACGTCGCGGTCGAGATCTGGCGCGAGCACAAGAAGCGCATCGGCGAGCTGATCGACGTGTGCGATCTCGAGGTGCTGCTGCCCTACGAGGGCGAGGCCCAGCGGGCCATCGTGGCCTACACCAACGCCGTGCTCGACGCGCTGGGCATCCGCTACGGCGCCGCCCACACCGAGCTGATGCTGACCCGCGACGGCGTGGCGCTGATCGAGGTCGGCGCGCGGCTGCAGGGCAGCATGGCGGTCGACGCGGTGCGGCACGCGCTGGGCGAGACGCAGGTCTCGCTCACCGCGCTGGCCTACGCCGACCCGGCGCGCTTCCGCGCGCGCGCCCGGCGCGTCTACGAGGTGCGCAACCCGACCTGGTGCGTGATCTTCATCTCCGGGCAGCGCGGCACGGTGCGCGCCGCGCCGGGCCTGGACGCGATCCGCGCGCTGCGCTCGTACCACTCGATGATCAAGGTGCCCCAGCCGGGCGAGTGGCTGGAGCCGACCGTCGACCTGTGGTCGAGCCCGGGGATCGTCTACCTCTCGCACGAGTCCGAGGACGTCATGCGCGAAGACTACGAGACGATTCGCGCCCTGGAGCGGGCCGGCGCGCTGTTCGAGGTCGCGCCCCCCGACGAGCCCGAGCCGCTGAGAGAAGGCGCGCGTGCTTCGCATCGCTGAGCAAGCCCCGTCGCTCGACGACTTCACCGCGCGGCTGCGCGCGCGCACGGCGACCCACGCCGGTTATCCCTACAACCTCGCGTTCTCGTACCCGCGCATCGCCGAGCTGCTGGAGTTCCACCTCAACAACCTGGGCGACCCCTACCGCAGCAGCAACTACGGCGTTCACTCGCGCGAGTACGAGCAGCGCTGCATCGGCTGGCTGGCCGAGCTCTACGGCCTGGGCCGCGAGCACTGGGGCTACGTCACCTCGTGCGGGACCGAGGGCAACCTGTACGGCATCCTGCTCGGGCGCGAGCTGCTGTCCGACGCGGTGCTCTACTTCAGCACCGACACGCACTACTCGGTCGCCAAGGCGGCGCGCATGTTCCGCATCCCCTACGAGGTCGTCGACGCGCACCCCGACGGCAGCCTCGACGTGGCCGACTTCGAGCGCCGCCTGGCGGCCAACCGCGCGCACCCCGCGATCGTGGTGTGCAACTTGGGCACCACGCTCAAGGGCGCGCTCGACGACCTGGGCGCGGTCGGCGCCGTGCTGGAGCGCAGCGGGGTCGAGAGCTTCGTGCACTGCGACGGCGCGCTGGCCGGGCTGATGCTGCCCTTCATGGAGGACGCGCCGCGGGCGTCGTTCGCGACCGACCGGATCGACAGCCTGGCGGTCAGCGGGCACAAGTTCCTGGGCGCGCCCTTTCCCTGCGGGATGGTCCTCACCAAGCAGCGCTACGTCGACGTGCTGGAGCGGGTGGTCGAGTACATCGGCCACGACTCGACGATCATGGGCAGCCGCAACGGGCTGGCGCCGATCTTCCTGTGGCACGCCATCGCCGAGAGCGGGCGCGACTTCGCGAGCGAGGCCGCGGCCTGCCGGCGCAACGCCGAGTACCTGCTCGAGCTGGTGCGGCGGGTCGACCCGGCGGCCTTCCTCAACCCGTTCTCGACCACGGTCGTGCTGCGCGCGGCCCTGCCGGAGGACTTCATCCGGCGCTGGCAGCTCCCGGTCGACGCCGGCCTGACGCACTGCGTGGTGATGCAGAACCTCACCCCGCCGGTGCTCGAGGAGTTCGCCGGCGAGCTGGCCCGAGCGTGGCAGGGATGAGCGCGCGCCCGCTGGTCGCGATCACCGCCGACCTGCGCGAGCGCGACGGGGTCGCCTACGACGAGGTGCGGCGGCGCTACGTCGACGTCGCGCTGCGCCTGGGCGCGGTCCCGCTGCTCGTGCCCGCCACCGGCCGG
>JASLGJ010000351.1 GCA_030150085.1 Candidatus Elarobacter sp.
GACGCTGTGCTCGCGCGCCAGGCGGCGCACCGCGGGCGAGACGCGCAGCCCGCCCGGTCCCGCGCTGTAGTTGGGCGCGCCGTTCCCGCCGCTCGCCGCGCCGTTGCCGTTCTTGGAGGGCGGGGCGGTGAACGAGGTCGACGAGAGGCCGACGTTGCCGCCCGGCACCGGCTCGTCCGAGGCCATGTGGTTGGCCTCGGCAACCTGCTCGGCGGGCGACATGCTGCCCTGCGGCGCGGGGATCGCGGGGGCGGCCTGGGTGGCCGCGCCGACCTCGTCGATGATCGCGATCGAGGCCCCGACCGGCACCGTGTCGCCCTCGGAGATCAGCAGCTCGCGGATCACCCCGGTGACCGGCGAGGGTACCTCGGCGTTGACCTTGTCGGTCGAGACCTCGACGAAGGCCTCGTACTTCTCGACGCTGTCGCCGGGTTTCTTGAGCCACTGCGCGACGGTCCCTTCGGTGACCGTCTCGCCGAGCTGCGGCATCGTGATGGTGGTCGGCATCAGAACTTCGCCAGCGAGCGCATCGCCTCGACCATCTCGTCGGTCGAGACGAGGAACTCTTCCTCGAGCGGCAGCGCGTAGCCCATCGCCGGAACGTCCGGCCCGCACAGGCGGCGGATCGGCGCGTCGAGCTCGAACAGCGCCTCCTCGGCGACCATCGCGCTGATCTCCGCGCCGATCCCGCCGAACTTGTTGTCCTCGTGGATGATCAGCAGCTTGCGCGTCTTGCGCACGCTGGTCAGGATCGTGCCCTTGTCCATCGGGCGGATCGAGCGCAGGTCGATCACCTCGACCGAGACGCCCTCGGCCTCGAGCCGCCCGGCCGCGTCGAGCGCCTGGTGCAGGTTGTAGCCGTAGGAGACGACGCTCAGGTCGGTGCCGGTCTTCTTGACGTCGGCCTTGCCGATCGGGATCGAGTAGTAGCCGTTGGGGACCTCGCCCTTGACGCTGCGGTAGGTCTTCTTGTGCTCGAGGAAGAGCACCGGGTCGGGGCACTCGATCGCCGCGGTCAGCAGGCCCTTGATGTCGGCCGGCGTGGAAGGGGCGAGGATCGTCAGCCCGGGCACGTGGTAGAACAGGGCCTCGATCGAGACCGAGTGCGAGAGCGCGCCGCGCACGCCGCCGCCGTAGGGCGTGCGGATCACCAGCGGGCACGTGTAGTCGCCGTTGGAGCGGTAGCGGGTCTTGGCCGCCTCGCCCACGATCTGGTTGAACGCCGGGTAGATGAAGTCGGCGAACTGGATCTCGGCGACCGGGCGCAGCCCTTCCATCGCCATCCCGATCGCCACCCCGACGATCGAAGCCTCGGCCAGCGGGGTGTCGACGATGCGCTGCGGGCCGAACTCCTCGAGGAAGCCTTTGGTGATGAGGAAGACGTTGCCGCGCGCGCCGACGTCCTCGCCCATGATCAGGACGCGCTCGTCGCGCACCAGCGCGTCGTGCAGCGCCGCGCGCACGGCCTCGACGTTGCTCATCACGGTCGAGCCGGTTTGCTCTTGGGCCGGCACGGTGGTCGACATCGGTATCACTCCTGCCAGGGGCGGTAGTCGCCCGCGACAACGTTGGTGTAGAGGGTTTCGACGGCGGGGTACGGCTGCGACTCGGCGGCGTCGGTGGCCTCGTTGGTCTCGCGCAGCACCTCGGCCCGCAGCGCCTTGGCGCGGGCCTCGTCGATCACGCCGGCCTCGATCAGGACCTGCTCGAAGCGCGGGACGGGGTCGAGCTTGCGCCGCTCCTCGATGTCCTCGCGGTTGCGGTAGGTGCGGTCGTCGTCGTCGGTCGAGTGGGAGAGGAAGCGGTAGCACTTGGCCTCGACCAGGGTCGGGCCGCCGCCGCTGCGCGCGCGCTCCATCGCCTCGTTCATCGCGCGGTAGGTCGCGATCGGGCTGAAGCCGTCGCAGAGCGCGTGCGGCACGCCGTAGCCGGGCGCGCGGTCGGAGACGTTGGCGACGTTCATCTGCATGTTCTGGGGGGTCGAGATGGCCCACTCGTTGTTCTCGACCAGGAACACCACCGGCAGCTCGTGCACCGCGGCGTAGTTGAGCGCCTCGTGCCACTCGCCTTGCGAGGTCGCGCCCTCGCCGCTGGTGCACAGCACCGCCCGCCCGCTCTCGCCGCGGTACTTGAAGGCGGCCGCCACGCCGACGGCGTGGGTGCACTGCGCGGCGATGATCGAGGAGATCGAGAGCACGCCCAGCTCGCGGTTGGCGTAGTGGTTGGGGAACTGCCGCCCCAGCGCCCGGTCCGTCGCGCGGGCGAACATCGCGGAGAGGATCTCGAAGGGCGCCATCCCGATGCCCAGCACCAGCCCCAGGTCGCGGTAGTAGGGGGCCAGCACGTCCGAGCCGCGCTTGAACGCCAGCGCCGCGCCCGCCTGGAGCGCCTCGTGGCCTTCGGAGCCCATCGCGAAGGGGATCTTGCCCTGCCGGTTGAGCTGGAAGCCGCGGTTGTCGAGCTGGCGCTGGAGGAGCATGATGCGCAGCATCGAGACGAGTTGCTCGTCGCTCAAGCCCGCCCGGTCGAGCTGCGCCGCGCCCCGCGCGGTCGTGATTTTCGCCATTGGAGATCCCCCAGGGAAGTGAGAACCGAGGATAATCGCGCGCCCGACGACGGGACTCCTGCGCGATCCTACCGGCAGCTCGCTAGCCCAAACGGTCCAAGCGAGGCCGTTCGAGCGTAAGCCGCCGTAAGGACCGGCCCGAATCGGTAAGGCGACGGTAAGGGCACGGTAAGCGCTCGGTAAGAGCGCTCCGGTACCGTATGGACAAATGGCCCACCGCTCTCCTGGAACGCTGGACGCGGAAACGTGTCCGACGCTACAGGTATCGGTGAGACTTAACCGAACCCATACATACGCCAGCAGAACGCCGTTTACCGACGCTCGCTGATTGCTGGCTCTCTCAATTGCCGGGGTGTTGCGGAGATGAGTTCTTCTCATCCATTCGGCTCTTTTGGCCGCGTGGTGCGTCGCTGGGCAGAACGGATGCCCGACCGCTGCGCCGTGCGCTTCCTGACCGACGGCGAGGACGCGGAAGAGTCGTTCAGCTACCGCGAGCTCGACGCCCGAGCGCGGGCGATCGCGGTCGAGCTGCAGCGCTTCACCCGGCCGGGTGACCGCGCGCTGCTGCTCTACCCGCCGGGGCTGGAGTACGTGGCCGGGTTCTTCGGCTGTCTCTACGCGGGCGTGATCGCGGTCCCGGCGTACCCGCCGCGGGCCAACCAGAAGGCGGAGCGCATCATCGCGATGTGCCTGGACGCGCTGCCCTCGGCGGTGCTCACGCTCGCGGCGACGCTCGACGTGTCGCGCGGCGACGAAGTGCTGGGACCGCTGCTCGACGGCGTGCGCATCCTCGCGACCGACACGCTGCGCGCCGGCGAGCGCGCCGACGCCTGGCGCGAGCCCGCGATCGCGGCCGACGAGATCGCCTTTCTCCAGTACACGTCCGGCTCCACGGCCGCGCCGCGCGGGGTGCAGGTCTCGCACGCCAACCTGTACGCCGACTCGGCCTTCATCAAACAGAAGTTCGGCCACTCGCACGACAGCCACGCGGTGATCTGGCTGCCGCCCTATCACGACATGGGTCTGATCGGCGGCATCCTCAACCCGATCTACTGCGGCTTCCCGGTCACCCTGATGGCGCCGGTGATGTTCCTGCAGCGGCCGGTGCGCTGGCTGCGCGCGATCAGCCGCCTGCGCGCCACCACCAGCGGCGCGCCCAACTTCGCCTACGAGCTGTGCGCCACGCGGGTCACCGACGAGCAGAAGGCCGAGCTCGACCTGAGCACCTGGGATCTGGCGTTCAACGGCGCCGAGCCGGTGCGGGCCGAGACGGCGGAGCGCTTCTACGAAGCGTTCCGCGGCTGCGGGTTCGCGCGCGAGGCCTTCTACCCGTGCTACGGCTTGGCCGAGGCGACGCTGATGGTGACCGGCGGCGTCAAGGGCCGCCCGTTCAGCACCAAGGTCGTCGACGCCGACGAGCTGGCCGCGCACCGCGCGGTCGAGGTCGATCCCTCCGCGCCGCAGGCGCGCACGCTGGCCAGCAGCGGCGACACCGGCAGCACCAGCGTGGTGACGATCGTCGACCCCGAGCGCGGCGTGGCCGTGCCGGACGGCACGATCGGCGAGGTCTACATCTCCGGGCCGATCGTCGCCCAGGGCTACTGGAACCAGCCCCGCTCCTCGGAAGAGACGTTCGGCGCGCGGCTCCCGGGCTCGGACGCGCTCCACCTGCGCACCGGCGACCTGGGCTTTCTCGACCGGGGCGAGCTGTACGTCACCGGGCGCGCCAAGGACATGATCATCCTGCGCGGGCGCAACTACTACCCGCAGGATCTCGAAGCGAGCGCGGAAGCGGCGCACATCGCGCTGCGCGGCGCGCCCGCGGCGGCCTTCGGACTGGACGTCAACGGCGAGGAGCAGCTCGCGATCGCGCAGGAAGTGCCGCGCTCGGCGATCGGCACGCTCGACGTCGCCGAGACCGTCGCCGCGATCCGCGAGTCGATCGCGCGCGAGCACGCGCTCTCGGTCTTCGCCGTCGTCCTGCTGCGGCCGGGCGGCATCCTGAAAACATCGAGCGGGAAGGTGCGGCGCGGCGCGACCGCGGCGCTGCTGCGCCCGCAACTGCTGGGGAACGGCGCGCAGCCCGAAGGCGGTCGAACCAAAGTGATCGACGTCTGGCGCGCGCCTGCGCTGCAACTGACGACCTGACGAGAGACGACGACTCGGCGCATTCATTCATCTGGCCGCATGGCGACCTGAAGCGGGAGAAGGTACATGGCGAAAATGGCCCCACTCGAGGTAGGAACCTCGGAAGAGCGCATCGCGCACGGCCGGCAGCGGCTGGCCGTCGCGGAGGCGGCGGAGCGACAGCTCGCCGCGGTCGCCGAGCTCGACGCGAAGCTGGCCTGGGTGGTCGTGGTGCTGCCCTTCGTGGGCTTCCTGGCCGCGCTCTCGCTGCCGCTGTTCGGGCACCCGATCACGGCCGCCGACCTGGGCTGCTTCGCGGTGATGTACGTGCTGAGCATGGCCGGGATCGAGATCGGCTACCACCGCCTGTTCGCGCACCGCTCGTACAAGACGACCTCGCCGGTGCAGGCGGTGCTGATCGTGCTCGGCGCGATGGCCTTCCAAGGCCCGGTGATCTGGTGGGTCGCGACGCACCGCCGCCACCACGACCGCACCGAGCGCAACGGCGACCCGCACTCGCCCTACCTGAAGTCGGAGCGCAAGACCTGGAGCGGCTTCGTGTTCAGCCACCACGGCTGGCTCTTCAACGGCGCCAGCACGCGCCCGCCGGGCTGGGCGCTCTACGTCAGCGACCTCTACCGCGAGCCGGTGATCTTCAAGCTGCACATGAGCTACTTCCAGTGGCTGCTGCTGGGCATGGCGATTCCCGCCGTCGCGGACGCGCTCATCAGCCACTCCTGGTTCGGGCTGGTCAGCGGCTTTTTGTGGGGCGGTCTGGCGCGCGTGTTCTGGACCAACCAGTTCGTCTGGGGCCTCAACT
>JASLGJ010000357.1 GCA_030150085.1 Candidatus Elarobacter sp.
CTTGAACGGCTGCACGCAGCGGTCGGTCAGATCTTGCGTCAGCTCCTCGAACTTGGCCCGGGTGAGCGTCATGTCGAGGTGCTTGGGACCGTTCTGGTCCGCGGTGATGAAGGGCAGGTTGATCGAGGTCTGGACCGTGCCGGAGAGCTCGATCTTGGCCTTCTCGGCGGCCTCGGTCAGGCGCTGGAGGGCCTGCTTGTCGCCGCTCAGGTCGATGCCTTGCTCCTTGCGGAACTCGCTCACCAGCCAGTCGCGCACGCGGGCGTCGTAGTCGTCGCCGCCCAGGTGGGTGTCGCCGTTGGTCGACTTGACCTCGAACACGCCGTCGCCGACCTCGAGGATCGAGACGTCGAAGGTGCCGCCGCCCAGATCCCACACGAGGATCGTCTCGGAGCCCTTCTTGTCCAGGCCGTACGCGAGCGCGGCCGCGGTCGGCTCGTTGATGATGCGCAGCACGTCCAGGCCGGCGATCTTGCCGGCGTCCTTGGTCGCCTGGCGCTGCGCGTCGTTGAAGTACGCCGGGACGGTGATGACCGCTTTGGTCACCCGCTCGCCGAGGTACGCGGAGGCGTCGTTGACCAGCTTCTGGAGGATCATCGACGAGATCTCTTGCGGCGTGTAGTCCTTGCCGTCGATCTTGACGTGGTGATCCGTGCCCATGTACCGCTTGATCGAGCTGATCGTGCGGTCGGGGTTGGTGACGGCCTGGCGCTTGGCGAGCTGGCCGACGAGCCGCTCTCCGGTCTTGGTGAAGGCCACCACCGAGGGGGTCGTGCGCGACCCTTCGGAATTGGCGATGACGGTGGGGCTCTGCCCTTCCATCACCGAGACGACGGAGTTCGTCGTCCCCAGGTCGATGCCGACCACTTTAGCCATGTAGGATTGTTCTCGCTTTCCGAGCCGCGTGGACCAGCCGTCGCGGGGATCGCCTCGCGATTCCCGCCCAATCAGCCTGCTGATTTGAACGGGTTCGCCGGAGGCGAATCCGACTCGGGCCTTGCCGCTTACCGTGGCTCAAGGGTTGTGAGGTTCGCCCGCGGACGAACGCGTCGTCTATCATACGCTGTCCGAAGGCCGTTGTTCCACTCCCTCGCTGTGACAATTTCCTTGGCACAATGGTTGCGTGGCGGAGGGATTTGCGTGTGATTTTCTCGTCGCTCCAGGAAAATAGAACGCGCCCGGGGTCGGACCGGGCGCGTTCGCGAGCTGGAGGATTCGCGCCGCCGAGGCGGCCGAGCGAGGCTAGGGCTGCTGCTGCTGTTGCTGCTGGTCCTGCTGCTGGAGGTAGACCTCGGCCGGCTGCTCGCCCAGGGTGACGGCGACGTTCTTGCGCACGCCCTGGGCCCACACGCGCAGGGTGACCTGGCTGCCCGGCTTGAGCGCGGCGATGGTGCTGGTCAGGTCCTTCTGCGAGTTGACCGGCTTGCCGTTGATCGACTGGATCACGTTGCCGGGCTCGATGCCGGCGCTGGCGGCCGGGCCGTCGGGAACCTGCTGGACCGCCACGCCGCCCTCGTCGTGGTAGCCGCCGAGCTGGGTGCGGACGTTGTTGTTGATGTCGACCACGCCCACCCCGAGGTAGCCCTTGCCGGTCCCGGTCGAGTTGGCCTGGAGCGTCTTGCCGGGGTTGCGGGCCAGGGTCTGGGCGGTCTGGACGACCATCTGGGCCGGGATCGCGAAGCCGATGCCCTGGGCCCCCGACTGCGGCGCGGCGGTGGACTGGTTCACCCCGATGACGCGGCCCTCGTAGTCGACCAGCGGGCCGCCCGAGTTGCCGGGGTTGATCGGGGCCGAGGTCTGGAGCAGCCCGCGGAAGAGCTGCAGCTGGCCGTTGTCGTTCTGGATCGGCTCGTCGCGGTTGAAGCCCGACACGACGCCGACCGAGACCGAGCGCTGCAGGGCGAGCGGCTCGCCGATGGCGATGGCCCACTGGCCGGACTGGACCTTGCTGCTGTCGGCGAACTCGACCGGCGGGGGCAGCTTGGCGTAGTTGTCGACCTTGACCAGGGCCAGGTCGGTCGCCGGGTTGGAGGAGAAGACGCGGCCCTTGACCCGGTCGCCGTTGTTGAACACGACGGTGACCGACGAGGTGCCCTTGGGCACGACGTGGGCGTTGGTGACGATCAGGCCGTCGCGCGAGTAGACGAAGCCCGAGCCCGAGGCCCGCTCCTGGACCCGCTGGCGATAGACCGGGCCGCCGCCGCCGAAGAACTGCGACATGGGGTCGGCCGGGACGAGCCGGCTGCCGTTGACGATCACCTGGAGGGCGACCACGGACGGCTCGACGCGCTTGACGGCGTTGATGATCCGGTCCTGGTCGGTGGTGCCGCCGCTGCTGGGCAGGACGGCCGCGTTGACGGACGGCGGCGTGTTGCCGGGACCGGCGACGCCCGCGAAATGGGTGCTCGCGAAGAGCATCATCGAGAAACTTCCGATGATCGCGCCGATCAGCCCTACGACCGCGGTCCCGAAGATACTGCGAGACTTCACGATGTGCTGGTTGCTCCTTGGTGGACGGGGTTGGTGCTGCGCTCTACCGAGGGAACGGGGCCGGGGTAGCACCGGTGCCGTCTTTTTCCCTCACTTCTAAGATTCAGCGGCCCGGGCCGGGCGGCCCTCGCTCGCCCGCCCGGGGCTGCGGCTGTCGTCGACGATCCGCCCGTCCTTGACCCGCACGATCCGCTTGGCGTGGCTGGCCACGTCCTCGTCGTGGGTGACCATGATGATCGTCCGTCCGGCCGCGTTGAGCTCGCGGAACAGGCCCATGATCTCCTCGCTGGTCTCGGAGTCGAGGTTGCCGGTGGGCTCGTCGGCCAGCAGCACGGCCGGGTCGTTGACCAGCGCGCGGGCGATCGCGACCCGCTGCTGCTGGCCCCCGGAGAGCTCGCTGGGCTTGTGCTCGAGCCGGTCGCCCAGGCCGACCTCGCGCAGCCGCTGGGCGGCCAGGCCGTTGCGCTTGCGCGCCGGCAGGCCGGCGTAGAAGAGCGGCAGGCCGACGTTCTTGAGCGCGCTGGTGCGCGCCAGCAGGTTGAAGCCCTGGAACACGAAGCCCAGCTTCTTGAGCCGAATCGCGGCCAGGGCGTCGTCGCCCAGGGTCGAGACGTCGATCCCGTCGAGGCGGTAGCTGCCCGTGGTCGGGCGGTCCAGGCAGCCCAGGGTGTTCATCAGGGTCGACTTGCCCGAGCCCGAGGGCCCCATGATCGCGACGTACTCGCCCGGCATGACGGTGAAGGTCACCCCGCGCAGGGCCTCGACCTTGACGTCGCCCAGGTCGTAGGTCTTGGTCACGTCGCGCACGTCGATCGCGGGCCGGCTATTCATAGCGGAGGGCCTCGATGGGGTCGAGCGTCGCGGCGCGCCAGGCCGGGTAGGTGCCGAACGCCAGGGTGACGACGGTCGCGAAGCCGGTCGCGATCGCGATGCTGCGCAGCCAGGGGATCGGCGCGACCACGCCCGAGAGCTTGACGATCGCCAGGTCGTTGACCGCCGCCCCGATCGCGACCCCGATCGCAAGGCCGACCAGGCAGCCGAAGGCCGACAGCGCGAGCGCCTCGATGAAGAACTGCAGCAGCACCTGGAAGCGGGTCGCTCCGATGGCCTTGCGCAGGCCGATCTCGCGGGTGCGCTCGGCCACGCTGACCAGCATGATGTTGAGGATGCCGATCCCGGCCACCAGCAGCGAGACCGCGCCGATCAGCGCGACGACCAGCGTCAGACCGGCGAAGATGCCGTTGACCGAGTTGGTGAACGACTTGCGGTCGAAGGTCTGGTAGTCGACGCGGCCGCCCTTGAGCCGCTGCAGCCAGGCCAGCGCGTCCTTCTCGGTCTGGTCGATCCGGGTCACGTCGTCGACCAGG
>JASLGJ010000408.1 GCA_030150085.1 Candidatus Elarobacter sp.
CAGGCGGCGAACGCCATGCGGTCGGTGATGTTCGGCTCGAACAGGGTCGTGAAGCTGGCCCAGTTGCGGCTCGCCTGCTTGACGGCGTCCATCGCCGTGCCGGGGACGCCCGCGGCCGCGCCCATCGACAGCACCGCGCCGTCCGCCTGGTCGAGGTTGAGGTGCGGCGACAGCGTGCCGCTGGCGTAGCCGATGGTGGTGCCGGCGCCGGTCGCGGTGGTGGTGATCACGAAGGCGTTGCGCACCGAGTCGTACGACACCGTGCCCGGCAGCGACGGGCCGCTGAAGCCGGCCTGGATCAGCGCGGCCGCGTTGCTGAACGAGGTCGCGCCCGACAGGTTGATGGCGGCTGAGGTGTAGACCGTGCCGGAGATGTTGACGATCACCGTTCCGGCGGCGAGGGCCTGCAGCTGCGCCAGGGTGAGCGCGAGCTGCCCGCCGCGCAGATACGCGCCGACCGCGGCCGCCGGGTACTGCGCGAACAGCAGCGCGCCGGGCTTCTTGGTCGAGATGTCGAAGCCGAGGAAGTAGTCGACGGCGAACGCGTACTCGGGGCTGTTGAAGCCGAAGAAGTCGCCCACCGCGTCGCTGCTGGCGTAGCTGTAGAGCGCGCCGACCGGCACGGCTGCGTTGTTGGTCAGCGCGACGCCGTTCAGCGACAGGGGGTTACCGCCCGTGCCGACGACCCCCGGCTGCGTGCTGACGATCTGAGATGCGGGGATGGTCATTGCGGTGACTCCACTTGATTAAGCGTTATGGGACCGAGTGTATCGGCAAACTGCATCGGCGTCGACACGACCGGGTTGTACTGGAACTGCGCCGTGACAGCCCAGCGCTCGACGAACTGCGCCGAGTCGTCGACGAACGGCACCTGCGTGCCGTCGTCGGCGTAGAGCGGCTGGCACAGCTCGAACACGGTGCACCCGAAGTCCGACCGCAGCGCCGCCGCCACGGTGACGGCCCAGTCGGCCGAGCGCGTGCCGAACAGGTCGATCTGCAGGGCGAACTTGGTCCCCTGCTCGGCGTCGATCTGCGAGCGGGCGGCCGGCGCGTTGTAGTCCCAGGTCTCGATGTTGGTTCGCAGGCGCTGCAGGGAGAACGGCGTGAATACGACGCTGTCGCCGAGCGGCATCGGCACGCGGTTGACCTGGCCGCGCACGATCTGCTCGACGGGGCAGTCGGGCAGGATGGCGATCAGGCCGTTGCGGATGTCCGTCATGAGCTGCTTCTCGGTAATGCTGATCACGGAAAGCCGCTCATCGGCGCGTCGGGGAACGTCGGCTGCGTCGTCGACATCTCCTGAAAGCCGAACATCTTCGTCGGATCGCGGTCGGTCTGGAGCTGCACGAGGATCCGCGACCAGCCCGGGTACTCCTCGGGCTGCGCGACGGCCAGCCACACCGCGCCGCCGATGACGACCATGTCGCCGCCGTGCTGGCCCAGGCGCACCGTGCCGAACCACGCGCCGTACAGGTACACCGACTTGAAGTTGCCCGACAGGTTCAGCGCCGCCAGGTGCTGTATCTCCTTCTGCCCCACGGGCTGAACCTGCGCCAGGCCCTGCAGCGCCTGGTACAGCGGCGAGCGCGTGCCGTCGGGCGCGGTGGTGCCCGTGCCGGTGTTGCGGTAGAGCCGCAGCGTCGTGTTCGGGTTGACCGCCCCCACGACCGGGCCCGCGACGGCGTGTAGGTTAATTCCCACCGCTGCCGCCTCCCGAAACCTCGTAGTCGACCGAGTTCAGCATGTGGCCGGTCTCGATCAGCGGCTTGTCGAAGCCCTTCTTCGCGACGGTGCTCGGCGCGTTCGGCGGGTCCGTCCACTCGCGTATGCTGTCCTGCAGCTGGCCCTTGATAACCTCGCCCATGCGGCCGAGCGCGAGCGCGCCGTCGTACTTCGCGCCGACGAGTATCTTGCCCAGGCGCACGCCCCAGCCGGGCGACTGCTTGGCGATCATCGTGCGGAAGTACGGCCGCATCGGGATGTTGACTGTATGCGCCGGCACGACGTGGTCGGTCGCGAAGTTCGAGCGCTCGGCGCGGACGAAGCGGCCGCCCTTCGCGAGGTCGCCGTTCTTCTTGAGCTGGCGGTAGATCGTGGTGGTGTGCTCGGGCACGTTGATCGCGCCGCCGTACTCGTTGACAGCAGCGATCATCGGGAGCGACGTGCCGTTGGCTGCGGTCGAGCCCTCGAGGAACCCCACGCGGACGGCGTTGCCGCGCTTGACGCGGTCGCCTATGTCCTTGAGCACGCGCTCGAGCCGCGCGCCGCCCTTCAGCGCGGCCACGGAAAGCCCCGCCGACGCCAGCCGATGGTGTCGTAGCCGCGTGCCGGCACCGCGGGCGGACCGGGGCGGTAGTGCATCGTGCGGAACACCGCCGTCGCTTGCCAGTAGTTCGCGCCGTAGGCGGTCTGCAGGTACCAAGCGCTCGCCGCGTCGGCGCCGGGCCACTCGGCCGACACCGTCACGCTGCCCTCGGTCGCCGACGAGATGCGGCCGACGACGCCGGTCGGGCCGACGGGCTGATCGCCGCTATTGGCGTAGCCGCCGAGTTGCACGAGGTGCGCGACCAGCATGTTGAACAGCGCCGCCCGCACGCCACAATCGCGGACGATGCTGCACTCGGTGTTGTCGAGGTAGATCGTCGCCTGCGCGAACAGCGCGGCGAGCACTGGGTCGCCGACGGCTGCGAACTGCGGGTACAGGGCGCGGAAGGGGGCCGGATCCCAGGTCACGACGCACATCGGTATCGCCTCCTGAGCTCCGGCCCCCCGAGGGGTGCCGCTTGCGGTGGTGTTACTCTTTCGAGACCTTCTCGAGGCCGAGGCCCGGCTTGTTCGGGTCCAGCGGTTCGAGGCCGGACTTGCGCGCCGCAGTCTCGACGGCGACCATCTCGGACACCTCGCGCT
>JASLGJ010000421.1 GCA_030150085.1 Candidatus Elarobacter sp.
GTCAAGACCGCCGAGCAGCACAACGACGTGGTCGAGTTCTACACGGTGCTCGGCATGTCGCTGCACGTCGTGCAGGACTTCTACACGCACTCGAACTGGGTCGAGCAGATCGGCGCGAGCGGGCCGTATCTCACCCGGAGCTGGTTCGACACCACGCCCCCGGCCGGCGTGTTCACCGGCTGGTACCCCAACTGCCTGAACATCCCGCAGGGCAACCACGTTCCGCACGGCGGCTACACCTCGGGCATGAACCACGACTCGGTCGTGCGCCCCAACTTCGACCGAGCGTACGTCTACGGCTATGCCGCGTCGTACGAGTGGACGATGAACGTGCTGTCCTGGCTGAGCAGCGGCTTCGCCAAGCAGGTCAAGAACTACACCCCCAGCTCGTCCGACGCGAACGACCTGGCCTACGACAAGCAGGCTTCGATCTACATCTCGGAGTGGATTCAGAACCCGACCAACAAGGCGAACCTGGACGGCCATTGGAACGGCAACCGCAGCGGCTATGCCGCCGCGTTCACCGCGTTCGTCGCGAAATGGACGGCGGCGCACAACTCGGTCTACGTCAAGACGTTCAAGAAGGCGGCCGTCTACGCGTCGCTGAGCAAGAACCTCTACTCCGGGCCGGCCGCCACGCCGCCCTCGTTCACCACGTACGCCACCAGCGGCACGATCTTCGGCATGCGCACGCTGAGCGTCTACGCGAATTCCGCCATCACCGGCACGGACTCGTACTTCGGCACGCTGGTCGGGACGAACGTCGGCAACGAGAACTACCAGTACCGCGACGCCTCGCAGTACCACCTGCCGCGCACCAGCGTCCCGTGGCTGCAGCTCGTCTACGTTCCCGCGGGCAAGTCGACGATCGACTTCCAGTACACGCTGTGGAACGAGTGGAACACCACCAACAACGACCAAGTCCCGATCAAGGGCAGCCAGAAGACGCTGAAGTTCACCTGCCAAACCAGCACCGCGTCGTGCACCGGCGACGTCTCCGGCGGCCCGTGGACGCAGTCGAACCCCTTCACCACCAAGGGCAGCGGCACCAGCGGCGTCGCGGTGACGTGGTACTTCACCTCGACCCCGGCCAGCCCCTAAGCGTCGCCTCGCCGGCGAGAGGGGCGAAAACCGGGTAGAACCCTACGGTGCTTCGCCTCCTTCGCGCGGCCGGTATCGCCGCGCTGGCGGCGGTCCTCGCCGGCGCACCGGGCGGCGGTCGCGCGCAAGTTCCGCCGCCCCCGCTCCCGCCGCCCGGCGTGCCGCCGCCGTCCGCCGCGCCCGGGTCCGGCGCACGTCCCGAGCCGCGGCTGCTGCTGTACAGCGACGACCCCGAGTACGTCTCGCAGGACGGGCTGCTGTTCCGCGCCGCCGCGGCGCTCGACGCGAGCACGCCGGCCCGGGTGTACCTGTACCACGTCCTCCAGGACCCGGGCCAGCGCCTGGCCCTGATCGTCGAGAGCGGCGGGACCGGCTCGCAGGTGTGGTGGCTGGGCGGCGCGGCGGCCGGGGACGCCAAGCCGGTCTACGTCGGCCACCGCGCGACCGTGGAGTACCTGCGCGCCCGCAAGGCCCAGGCCAGCAGCACCGCCGCCGTCGCGCCCGGCGCGCCGCTCGTCATCCCCGTCGTCCCGAGCGCCGTGCTCGCGGCGAACGCGGCCTCGCCGGGCAGCGGCTCGCTCTCCGCCGCCGCATCCGCGGACGGCGCTCTCCCGGGGCGACCGCTCGTGCAGGCGATCTACGACCTGCGCGTGCTCTCCGGCGATCCGGTCCGGGTCAGCGTCGTGGCCGTGCACGCCGGGGCCGATCCGCTCGCCGCGGCGGCGCGGGCGCTCCCGAGCGACGGCTACCGCCGCCGGGGCGAGTTCAGCCTGGCGGGCGTGGCGCCGGTGCGCCTGCGCTTCACGGTCGGCGACCCGTGCGACGCCGACCACGCCTGCGCGCCGTTCAGCGCGGGGATGGCGAGCTTCGCCGAGCTGCACGGGGGCCGGCCGCTGGGCGGCGAGTACGGCGTGCTGCGCCCGGTCGAGCTGACGATGGCCAACCCGACCTCCGCCCCGCGCGACGTCTTTCTCTACGAGCAGGCCGGCACGGCGGGCGTCACGACCACGCTCGCCTTCGACGGCGACGACGCGCCGACCGAGGTCCCCTGCCTGGCCGACCTCGACGGCCACTACCTGGTCAAGCGCTTCTCGCTGGGGCCGGGCGAGCGGCGCGTCGTGACCGGCGCGTTCCTGACCGACGGCGGCTCGCACTTCCCGCTCGAGCTGGGCCTGACCGCGATCCCGCCCGCGCTCCCGGCCGACCAGTGCGCGGGAGCCCCGCATCCTTCGGCCGGTTCGGCGGGGTCAGGCTGATGTGCCCCGTCCCTCGCTCAACCTGATCCTGGTCCTCGCCGTCGGCCTGGGCTGGGGGCTCCTCGCCCCGGCCAGCAAGGCGCTCTACGCCGGCGAGCCGGGGGTCTTCGACGGCATGACGGTCGCCCTGGCCCGCGCGCTGTGGGCGCTGCCGCTGTTCCTGATCGGCCTCGGGGTGGCGTGGCGGCTCGACCCGCCCCGCCTGGACGCGCGGCGCTGGGGCTGCGTCGTCGCGGCGGGCCTGATCTTCGGGCTGCTCATCTCGACCCTGTTCACCGTCGCGGCCGAGCACACGTCGGTCGCCCACATCTCGTTCCTGGTCGGGATCTCGCCGGTCACCACCGCCGCGATCGCGGCGCTGGTCTTCCGCACCGGGCTGGACCAGCGGGCCCGGCTCGCGCTCGGGCTGGGCGTGCTGGGGGTCGTGCTGCTCGCGCTGACCCAGCGCGGCGACGCCGCGGGAATCGTCGGCGACGTGCTGATGGTGGGCTGGCTGGCCTGCTTCGGCGCCTACGGCTGCCTGCTGCGGGCGGTCGGCCACGGCGTCTCCTCGACCATGCTGATGTGCCTGGTGGGGACGATCGCGATGGG
>JASLGJ010000169.1 GCA_030150085.1 Candidatus Elarobacter sp.
TCGGGTGGCGCGGGCGATGCCGTTCGTGCGGCTCAACATGCTCTACGGCGCGCTGGGCGACGCCGCCGGCGGCCGCTGGAGCGGCGCGCGCGCCAAGCTCGGGCAGCTCGCGCGCACGCTGCGCTAAAGCGCGTTCCCTACGGCAGCGGCCGCTCTTCGGGGATCAGGTCGACGGTGGAGAACGGCAGCGGCTTGGCGTCGCTCAGGCTCGCGCCGTGCGCGGTCAGCCAGGCCGGATCGGTGACCCAGCGCTTGTGGCCGTGGTCGATGAAATAGACCCGCGCCCGGTCGAGCGCGTCGGGAGCGTCGGTGGCCTGCACCAGCTTCCCGTTGAGGTAGTTGAAGTTCTCGACCGGGTCGCCGACCGGGATGTCGGCCAGCTCCTTGGCGGTGGGCCGGGAGACCGGGTAGCCGTCGCGCAGGATGTAGGCCGCGTCGACGATGTGGTGCCGCACGCCGTGGGTGACCAGCCAGATCCGGCCCTGCGCGTCGTAGACGAAGTGCAGGTCGTACTTGGCCGCCATCCGGGTGCGGTTGAACTGCGTGTCCGGGTCCCAGATGACGCCGCCCCAGGTGATGCGGTGCACGACCGAGGGCGGGAGCACCGGCAGGTGGTCCTGGCTCAGGTGGTGCTTGCGGAAAAAGCGCGCGCTCTCGATCCAGTAGCGCGAGTTGGCGTAGACGTAGACGACCTGGTCTTCGTCGGGCCGAGTGCCGACCTGGTGGACGAACTGCTTTTCGTAGAACTCGCCGGGGTGGCGCAAGCGGTACGGGAGCCGCCCGACCTCGTGCTGCGGAAGGTAGAACTCGCGGTAGATCGCGCCGGACGCGTCCGCCGACCCGGCCAGCACGAAGACCGTCGCGGCGAGCGTCGCCCAGCCCGCGGCGGCGAGCGAACCGTAGCGCAGGCGGCGCGGCACGACGCCGAGCAGCGCGATCGCCAGCGGCAGCGCGAAGGGGATGAAATACCGCCCCTGCACGCCGTCGAAGGCGCCTTGCCCGACCACGAACTGCATGGCCATGACGCTCGGCTCCTCGATGAACCAGAACACCATGAAGATGATCCCGACCGCGGCGAGCCAGACGGCGGCGCTCACGCCGCGGCGCAACGGCGTCAGGGTGGCGGGCGCGGGCGCCGCCAGCGCGGCCGCCGCCAGCGCGGCGGCATACGCGATGACGACCCCAGGCGTCATCCGCACGTCGAGCCAGCCCAGCCGCCCGACGAAGCTCTCGAGGTAGAACCACCCGTTGAGCTGGAGCGAGGCGACGAAGCGCTCCAGCACGACCAGCGGCTGGTGCAGCACGAAGCGCGCGTTCGCGGCGTGGTCGAGCGCGATGAAGCGCGGCTCGTTGACCGAGACGACGCCGAAGTGGCGCCACGCCAGCAGCACCCCGAGCGCGACCGCGAAGGACGCCGCGAGCGCGGCGAGCTGCATGCGGCGGCCGCCGCGCCAGCGCTCGGGCCCGATCAGGAGGATCAGCGCCACCAGCAGCAGGTCGAGCTTGGCCTGGCCCAGCAGCACGGCCAGGCCGCTCAGGATGCCGGCTTCGCGCCACCCGAGCGGCGTCTCGCGCGGCGTCCACGCGAGGTGCGCGACGTACGCCGCGAACACCAGCCCCAGCGCGTTGATGACGGGATCTTGGGAAGCCGAGGCGGCTTGGTACAGGCTCATCGGCGAGCCGGCCAGCAGCAGCCCGAACGGCCGCAGGCCCAGCGGGAGCAGCAGCAGCGCCAGCCACATCAGCGCGGCGTACACCAGGACGTTGCCGCAGCGCGCCGCCCACAGCACGTCGATGGCGGGGGCCCGCACGGCGTTCGCCAGCACGATCCCCGCCGCGGCCGGAAGGTAGGTCAGGCACGAGTAGCCGGCGGTCGCGCCGCCCTCGTCGACCTGCACCAGCTCGTCGCTGCGCGGGATGTGCCGCGACGCGGCGATGCGGGCGCTCATCGTGTCGACCGCGGCCTGCTCGTTCATCTGCCCCGGGAAGAGACCGTGCAGGTCGCGCACGTCGCGCGGGAAGCGCGCGAAGCGCGAGTCGCGGCACGAGCCGCTCGCCAGCTCGTACGCGCGCAGGAAGTGAGCCGGTTCGTCGGGCACTTGCAGCGGCGGGTTGAAGAGCGCGTAGAACACGCCCAGCAGCAGGATCGCGATTCCGCCCGCGGCCGGGACCGCGCGCAACAGGTCCGCCAGCCGGCCGCTCGCTCCCATCGCGCGGGCCTGGTGCGCGGCCACGGTTTGCACCATGCCGCGCGATGGTGAGGACGAGAACAAGTTCACTCGGCTTGCGGGTTTGGAGCCGCGGCGCGACAATCCTCGCGCGCCGCGACAGGGCGACTAACCGGAGGCGCGAAATCGCCGCTGATCCTCGCACCCGAGAGAAGGTAATCCGTGGGCCTGGTCGTGACCGGCATCTCCCAGAACGGCGACATTCGCGCACTCGAGGAAGCGCTCAAGAACGACGGGCTTCCGCTCGATCCGATCCAGCTGATCGGTCCCGACGACTCGACCCAGGGCTCGGCCCGCGGCATCATCGGCCAAGGGCTGATGACCGGCGGCATCGGCTCGGGCACGGGCGTCCCGGGGATCACCAGCGGCGGTCCGACCGGGGGCGGCGCGGGGACCTCGTTCTTCCGCAACGAGACCCTCGGCGACCGGCTGGGCGACCTCGAGATCCCCGACGACCAGGTCCAGAACTACGTCGACGCGCTGCTCGCGGGACGCTCGGTGGTGGCCTACTTCGCCAAGCCGGCGACCCTGGCGCGGGTCGAGGAGCTGTTCCGGGCCAGCGGCTTGGCGCGGGTCAAGACGTTCTGAGCGAGTCCGCCCGGGCCGCGCTCGACAGCGTGCGCGCGCTCGTGCCGCCCGGGCGGCGCGAGGTGCGCGGGCGGGTCCGGCGGGGC
>JASLGJ010000554.1 GCA_030150085.1 Candidatus Elarobacter sp.
CGCGTGTTTGCGCGAGGGGATGTCCACGCGCAGCGTGGCGAGCGACGCGCCGGGGTCGTCCCAGCGCCGGGTGTAGTCGACCAGCGCCTCGTCGCCGCGCGCGCGCACGTCGTCGACGATCGCGCGCACGCCGTCGACGACCGCGCGCGGGGGGTTCCAGCCGCCGGCGTACAAGCCGCGCAGCGCGGCCGTGTCGTCGGCGCGGGTGATGCGCACCTCAGCCACCGTTCGTGCCTGCCGCGGAGGCGCCACGTGTGGCGCTCGCCCCTCGCCGCGGCTCCGCAGGAGACGCGGCCGTCGTGAGGCGTTCGAGCAGAGCGGAGATGGCGTCGTACTTGGCGCGGAAGCGGACCGGGTTGACCACGAAGCGGGCGGTGCTCTCGGCGATCTGCTCGACCACCACCATGTCGTGCTCGCGCAGGGTCGTGCCGGTCGCGACGAGGTCGACGATCATGTCGGCCAGGCCGACCAGCGGCGCCAGCTCGACCGAGCCGTGGAGCGGGATCAGTTCGACCGGCAGGTCGCGCTCGGCGAACCAGGTCTCGGCCGAGCGGGTGAACTTCGTCGCAACGCGCAGGAAGGTCGGCAGCGGCGCGCCCTCGTGGTAGCGGTCGATGCGCCGCCCCGCGACCACCAGGCGGCAGTAGCCGAAGCCGAGGTCGGCCAGCTCGGCCACGTTGCGGTCGGTCTCCCAGAGCGTGTCCTTGCCGACGATGCCGCAGTCGGCCGAGCCGAACTCGACGTAGGCCGGCACGTCGCTCGGGCGCACCAGCAGCAGCGTCGTGCCGTCGCGGGTGGTGACCGAGAGCTTGCGCCCGACGTCGTGCGGGACGTCGATCCCCGCCGCGCGCAGGCGCGCGACGGCTTCGTCGAAGAGCGAGCCCTTGGGCACGGCGATGGTGAGCTGGTCCATCAGCGGGCGTCCCAGTTGGAGGGCGTGCGCAGGCGCGGGAGCGCGCCGATCCGCGGGCCGACCCGCAGCTCGCGCACCTGGCCGTCGGCGGCGACGATGATGCGCGGGATGCCGTGCGAGCGCGCGTCCTCGAGCAGCACCTCGTCGGGCGCCGGGCTGGCGAAGCGCACCACGTTGCCCGCCGCGCGCTCGCGCGCCGCGACGACGTCGGAGCCGGCGACCAGCACGTCGATGCGGTGCCGGCGGCGCCGGACGTGCTTGCCGCGCCGCTCCAGCGCGATCAGCAGGCGCTCCACGCCGGCCGTCCAGCCGACCGCGGTGACGTCGTAGCCCAAGCGCGGCAGGAGCGAGTCGTAGCGCCCGCCGCCGCACAGCGCGAAGCCGATTTCGCCGACGTAGCCCTCGAAGACGAAGCCGGTGTAGTACTCCAGGTCGCGCAGCAGCGCGAAGTCGACCGCGACCCGCCCGCCGTAGCCCAGCGCCTCGGCCCGCCGCAGCACCGCGTCCAGCGCGTCCAGCGCGACGAGCGACTCCGGGGTGCGGCAGATCGCGCGCGCGGTGGCGACCGCGTCGCTGCCGCCGCGGCGCAGCGCGAAGTCGACCAGGGTGGGCTTGCCGAGCCGCTGCAGCGCGACGATGTTGCGCGTCTTGATCATCTCCTTCGCGGCGACCGCCTCGGCGCCGCTCAGCCCCACCCCGTCGAGGATGCCGTCGACGACCCGCGCGTCGTTGACGTCGAAGCGCGCGTCGCGCAGGCCGATCTCGTCGAGCGCCTCGATCGCCATGAACAGCGCCTCGGCGTCGGCGTCGACGCCCGCCGAGCCGATCAGCTCCACCCCGGCCTGGGTCAGCTCGCGCATCCGCCCTTCCTGCGGCTGCTCGTAGTACTTGAACACCGGCGCGACGTAGGCCAGGCGCAGCGGCAGCGGGGTCTCGCGCATGCGGGTCGAGACCAGGCGCGCGATCGGGGTCGTCATCTCGGGCCGCAGCGCGAGCGAGGTCGAGCGCCGGTCGTTGAACTGGAACAGCAGGTCGCTCGTCTCTTCGCCCAGGCCGCGCTCGAGCACGTCGAAGCGCTCGATGATCGGCGTCTGCACTTCCTCGTACGCCCAGCGCCCGAAGACCGCCCGCATCTGCTGCTCGACCTCGCGCTTGCGCGCGAGCTCGTGGGGCAGCCAGTCGCGAACCCCGGCCGGGAGTCTCACCGCGGCCGCCGGCCGGGCGGCGCGTCCGCCGGGCGCGTCGCGCGCGAGACCACTACGGCGCGCCTTCGCGGACGTAATCCTCGCCGCAGATCGCCACCAGCCGGTCGCGCACCCGGCGGTCGGCGGCCACGCTGCGGCGGATGGTCGCGCCGTTGATGTGCAGCACCAGCGGGGTCGTGCCCGACCACTCCGAGATCATCAGGGCGAGGTCGTCGATCTGCTCGCGCGAGGTGACCGTCACGTGCCAGCCCGCGGGCGGCGGGGGCGCGTGGCGGACGCTGTTGCGGTCGAACGGCTGCACGTCGTTGACCGAGACGTTCAGGTCGGGCGGGATGTCCTCCGAGGCCTGCGCGCCGCGCCGCTCGCGCATTCGCAGCCGCCCGGTGATGATGACGATCTGGTCCTCGATGAAACGTCCCTGCAGGTCACCGTACTGCTTGGGGAACACCACGCACTCGATCGCGCCGGTCGTGTCCTCGACGGTCGCGATGAGCATCTGCGACTGGGCCTTGGTCATGGTCCGCCGCACGGCAGTGATCAGCCCGGCGATCTTCACCTGTGCGTCGTCCTCGGCGTTGCGCAGGTCGCGCACGGAGACCGCGCCGGTGCGCGCCAGGGCCTCGGCCACGTCGGCCAGCGTGTGCCCGGAGACGAAGATGCCCAGCGTCTCCTTCTCCCAGCCGAGCTGCTCCATCGTGGACGGCGCGGGCAGCGGGCGCAGCGACGGCTTGCGCGCGGGGTGCGGGTCCTCGACCAGCCCGAACCGCGAAGCCTGGCCCATCTCGCGGTCGCGGCGCGCGAGGCGCGCGACCGCGAGATGGGGCAGGCCTCGCTGTTCGGGCTGGTCGAGGACCCGCATCCCGCGCTCAAGCCGTCGCTGCGGCCGCTGCCGGCGCCGTCGACGATGGAGCAGCTCGGCTGGGAGAAGGAGACGCTGGGCATCTTCGTCTCCGGGCACCCGCTGGCCGACGTCGCCGAGGCGCT
>JASLGJ010000574.1 GCA_030150085.1 Candidatus Elarobacter sp.
GCCGCACGGCGCGAGCTCGCGCTGCGGCGCGGGCGGATAGGTGCCGCCGAACGCGCGCGCGGCCAGCGCGACCTCGACGCTCTCGCGCACGGTCAGGCCCCAGAACATCACCGGCGTCTGGAACGTGCGCGTCACGCCCAGCGCGGCGACGCGGTCCACGCTGCGCCCGGTCAGCCGCACGCCGCCCAGCGCCACCTCGCCGCGGGTCGGCCGCTGCACCCCGCTGATCACATTGAAGAGCGTGGTCTTGCCCGCCCCGTTGGGGCCCATCACGCCCAGCACCTCGCCGCCCCGGGCGGCAAAGCTCACGTCCTCCAGCGCGACCACGCCGCCGAAGCGCATGGTCACGCCGCGCACGTCGAGCGCCGTCACCGGCACCGTTCCGTCCGCGGGCGCAGGGCCGGTCGCGGGCGCCGTCACGCCGCCGCCTTCACGCGCGGCGCGCCGCGCGGCCGAGCAGACCCTGCGGGCGCAGCACCAGCACGAGCACCAGGATCAGGAAGCCGATGCCCTCCTCCCAGCCGGTGGAGAGCAGCCCGCCCGCGACCTTCTGCACGATCCCCAGCACGAAGCCGCCCAGCAGCGCGCCCGGCAGGCTGTCCAGCCCGCCCAGCACCGCCGCGACGAAGCCCGCCAGGCCCAGCGTCAGGCCCATGTCGTAGGTGGCCTGGGTGATCGGCGCGACCATCACCCCGCCCACCCCGCCGATCGCGGCCGCCGCGGTGAAGCTCCAGAACGCGAACGTGCGCAGCGGGATGCCGAAGGTCGAGGCGATCGGCGGGTTGGCGACCGCGGCCCGCACCGCCGTGCCCGCGTACGTGTAGCGGAAGAACGCGTACAGCGCCGCGAACACGAGCAGGTCGGTGCCCAGCACCCACAGCGCCTGCGGCTGCAGCACCCCGCCGAGGACCGCGATCGCGCGCCCGCGGCTGAACGCCTCGAGCGCGTAGGGGTTCGTCCCCCACACGAACAGCCCGGCGCCGCGCAGCGCGACGTCCAGCCCGAGCGTGATGAAGATCAGCGTCACCCCGCTCGCCGCCCGCGCCGGGCGGATCGCGAGCAGGTAGCACAGCGCGCCGACCACCGCCGCGGCCAGCACCGCGAGCCCCGCCGCGGCCAATGGCGGCATGCCGGCCGCGGCCAGCGAGGCGGCCGTCATCGCGCCGATCATCGCGAACTCGCCCTGGGCGAAGTTGATCAGCCCGGTGACCTGGTAGATCAGCACGAAGCCGGCCGCGATCAGGGCGTAGATCGCCCCCGCGACGATGCCGGCCAGCACGTATTGCCAGAGCGAGGCGATCACGCGCGCCGCGCTTCGCTCAGACGGCTGGTGATGCCCTTCGGCAGCCAGATCAGGATCGCGATCAGGATCACCCCGAAGAAGAACTGCTGGAACTCTCCGCGCGCGTTGGGCAGAATCGCGGGGACGACGGTGCGCAGCACCTGGCCCAGCACGACCACGAAGGCCGCGCCGACCAGCGCGCCCCACAGGCTGCGAATGCCGCCGATCACCGACATCAGCACGAAGTTCACCGAGAGCACGAACCCGAACGAGGTCGGGTCGATGTAGGAGAACACCGACGCGTACACCGCGCCCGCGACGCCCGCGTAGACCGCGCTGAGCACGAAGGTCTGGCGCCGCAGGCGCTCGCCGTCGACGCCCAGCGCCTGCGCGCCCAGCTCCCCGGCCGAGATCGCGACCAGCGCCCGCCCGAAGCTCGAATGCACCAGGTTCCCGGCGAACCAGATCCCGGCCGCGAAGAGCAGCCAGGCCAGCACCGCGTAGGCGCGCTGGTCGAACGCGTGCCCGCCCAGCGCGAAGCCGGGGATGTCCTTGAGGCCCGACGAGCCGCCGATGAGCTCCCACTCGTTGAAGACGACGTTGATCACGATCCCCAGCGCCAGCGTCGCCAGCGCGAGCAGGTTCTCGCGCAGGCGCAGCGCGACGAAGCTCAGCACGTAGGCCACCAGCGCCGCGGCCAGCGCGCCCGCGAGCGTGCCCAGCCAGGGCGTGAGGCCGGTCTTGACCGCCAGCGCGGCCGACGTGTACGCGCCCACCCCGACGAAGGCGGCCTGCCCGAGCGAGACCTGACCGGCGTAGCCCATGAACAGGTTCAGGCCCAGCGCGACCAGGCCGTAGAGGCCGATCAGCGTCAGCAGCCCGGTGTACGAGGAGGGGAGCACCCACACCACGGCCGCCACGAGCGCGGCCAGCAGGAGCCCGATCGGCCCGTACGCTTGCGAGGAAAGCTTCACGCGGCGGCGCAGGGTACGCTCACGACCATGCCTGCATTCTCACCGGCGCGCGGGGCAAGTCCTTCGCCGTGACCGCCTCCTCCATCACCCGGCCTTGGAACCTGCGCGGCGTCTCGCTGATGGCGTTCGCGCACGGCGCGAGCGACCTGTACTCGGGCGTCGTCCCGTTCGTGATCTTCTTCGACGTCACGCGGGCCGGGCTGCCGGCCTGGTATCAGGGCGCGCTGGCCTTCGTGTGGTACCTCACCAGCTCGATCGCGCAGCCGCTGGTGGGCGCCTACAGCGACCGGCGCGGCCAGTGGTGGTTTCTGCCCGCCTCGGTCGGGCTGACCGCGGTCGCGGTCTCGCTCGCCCCGGCAACCAGCTGGGTGGCCGGGCTGGTCGGCTGCGTGGTGCTGGGCGGCCTGGGCTCGGCGGTGATGCACCCCGAGGCGGGGCGCTACTCGACCCTGCTGGGCGGGAGCCGGCGCGCCTCCGCGATCTCGATCTACCAGATCGGCGGGCAGCTCGGCTACGGGATCGGCCCGCTGGTCGCGGCCGCCGCCCTGGCCCGCGGCGGGGCCGCCTCGCTGGCCGCGATGGCCGTCCCCGGCGTGCTGGCC
>JASLGJ010000575.1 GCA_030150085.1 Candidatus Elarobacter sp.
AGCGCGAGCCCGCCGGCCAGCGCCCAGGTCGGCGGCGCGGCCGCGATCGCCAGCGCGGGGTAGCTGCCCAGGGTCGCCCGGATGCGGATTCCGGCCACGGCGGCTTCCTGGCCGGAGGGCACCAGGGTGATCCCGAGCTGCCGGCCGGCGTCGTCCGCGACGGTCACCACCAGCGCCGGGCGGGCTCGCTCCAGCGGTCCGGCGGCGTGCTGGAACTGAGCCAGCTCGGCGGGCGTGAAGTAGAGCGCCCGCACCACCCGCTTGCGGGCCGGGGCGGCGAAGGTGTCGAGCGGGACGCTGACCGCGCCGATCCGCTGCCGCTCGCGGAACAGCAGCACCGGCGAAAGGAACGAGCTGTTGGTGGGCTGGGTGACGGTCAGGTGCCCGCCGCGCTCGTCGAAGGCCTCGACGTACGCCGCCGGGCGCGGCTCCAGGTACACCAGCGACTCGCCCAGCACGCGCCGCGCCCCGCCGTCGAGCGCGACCTCGGCGGCGTTGCGGCGGCGCAGCGTCACCCCGCCCCGGCCGCCCTCGATCGCCGCCGCGTCGGCCGGGGCGAAGAACGCCGCCGCGCCCAGGGCCGGAATCGGGTTGACCGTGCCCGGGGTGCCGATCACGGTCGCGGTGTCGGGCCCGAGCAGGCCCGAGCCCAGCCCCGCCAGCGCGACCAGCGCCGCCCCGGCCATGGCCCAGGCCAGCCGCCGGCCGACCGGGCCGTCCGCGCCGCGCCGCGCGCCGTTGGCGTAGGCCAGCACGACGACCAGCGCGATCGCCAGGGCCAGCGCGTACTGCCAGGTGTGGTACAGCCCGCTCCGCGGAGCGAGGTCCTGGGCGAGCACCAGCCCGATCGCGAGGAGCGCGACCGCGAGCGCCGCGACCCGGGCGCTCACTTGCGGGCGAGCGCCGGCGCGACCGCGTCGCGCATCTGGGCCAGGGTCAGCGGGCCGTCGATCCCGCGCACGACGTGCCCGTCGCGCCCGACGACGATCGTGGTCGGCAGGCCGACCGCGGCGTAGGTCCGGCCGTACTGCTGCTTCTCGTCGACCAGGACCGGGAACGTCACCCCGCGCGAGCGCGCGAAGGCCGCCGCGGCCTCGGCCGACTCGCCCTGGTCGATCCCGAGCACCGTCACCTTGCCGGCGTTCTGGCGGGCGAACTGCTGCAGCGCAGGCATCTCCTCGCGGCAGGGCGGACACCAGGTGGCCCACAGGTTCACCAGCACGACCTGGCCGCGGTGGCGGGCCAGCGAGTCGGGCGAGCCGTCGGTGCGGCGGACCTCGAACGACTGCGCGGGCGCGCCGCTCAAGCCGGCCGGGCCGCCGCCGCTCGGGTTGCGGCCGGGATCGGGACCCGAATAACACGCGCTCGGAAGGAGCAGCAGCGCAACGATGATCGACGTCCGGCGCACCGGTATCCCTTCGTGGTGAAGCTCGGCGCTCCGCCCGCCGCGCCCGTCTGGCGCACCCGCGCGCTGCGCGCCGGTGAGGTGACGCTGGCCGCGTTCGAGACCGGGAGCGCGCGCTCCGACGCGCCGGCGGTGCTGCTGCTGCACGGCCTGGGACACTGGAGCGAGGGCGCGTGGGGGCGCGTCGTACCGCGGCTCGACCCGGCCGCGCGCTACGCCGCCCTCGACCTGCCCGGCTTCGGCGCGAGCGAGAAGCCCGAGGCGGCCTACGACCTGCCCTTCTTCCGCCGCGCGCTCGACGCCGCGGTCGCGGCGCTGGAGCTGGAGCGCTTCGCGCTGGTCGGCCACTCGCTGGGCGGGTTCCTGGCCGCCGACTACGCCGGCCGCAATCCCGCGCGCGTGACGCGGCTGGCCTTGATCGCCCCGCCCGCCTTCGCCCGCACCCCGCGCCACCTGCTCTACGCGCTGGCCGCCGGCCCGGCGCGCTGGCTGTTCGCCCGCCCGCCCTCGCGCGCGCTCGTCACCCGCATCCTGCGCCGCGCCGTGGCCGACCCGGCCGCACTGGACCCGGCGCTGGTCGAAGGCGTCTTCGCGCTCGCCCAGGAGCCCGGCGTGCGGCGGGCCCTGGCCGGCGTCTACGCCGGCGCCCTCCACGCCTACACGCACGCCCGCACCCTGCGAGCCGGCTTCGCCCGCTACCCCGGCCCGGTCTTCTGCGCCTGGGGCGCGCACGACCGCTACATCCCGCCCGCCGCCCTGCGCGCGGTGCGGCGCGTCTACCCCCACGCGCAAACCCTCGTGCTCGCCAACAGCGGCCACCTCGCGACGATCGAGGAACCCGACGCGCTGGGCGCGGCGCTGCGCGCGTTCCTCGCCAGCGAGAACGGCGGCGCTCGTTAGCCCCGACGGCGGGCTCGAAGGCGAAGACGACGCGGTAGCGTCCTAGCGCAACCGATACCGGCGGCGCGGAGCCGCTCCATGACGGTCCTGCCGAAACGATCCCCCTTCCGGCTCACCAATCCCCCATGCGCTCCTCGTCGACTTCGCCCTCGAAGACGACGGTGCCGGGGGCGAGGACCGCGGCGCTGACGGCGAGGCCGTGGTGGCGCAGGTCGCGCGCGAAGGCGTCGTCGCCCGAGCGGGCGTGCAGGGCGGCGAAGCGGGCCAGCACGTCGGGCGCGCAGAGCACCCGCTCGGGCGCGACGTTGTAGAGCCGGCGAAAGCCGCTCAGCGCCGCGGCGAAGCCGGCCTCGTCGAAGCCCGCCCCCAGCGCGACCGTCCAGCGCACCCGCTCCATCGCAAGGCCGGACCCGTCAGGCGCCCGAACCGGGGCGGCGATGGCGGCTCGAATCCTGGACGGACGTGCGCTCGCGGCGGAGCTGCTGCGCGACGAGGTCGCCGCGCGGGCCGGGCGCCTGCGGGCGCGCGGGATCGTGCCGCGCCTGGTGGTCGCGATCGTGGGCGAGGACCCGGCCTCGCGCGCCTACGTGCGCAGCCTGGAGAAGGTCGGGGCGAAGGCCGGGGTCGAGGTCGCGGTCGACGCGCTCGGCGCGGGCGCCGAGGAGGCCGCCCTGCGGGCGCGGCTGGAGGCGCTGGGCGCCGATCCGCTGGTGCACGGGGTGATCCTCCAACAGCCGCTCCCGCCGCACCTGGGCATCCGCCGGATCGCCGAGGCCATGCCACCCGACAAGGACGTCGACGGCGCCAACCCGGTCAACCTGGGCCGGCTGGCCTTCGCCTCGGGGACGGAGTTCGTCCCCGCCACCCCGATGGCGTGCCTGCTGCTGCTCGAGCGCGGCGCGCGCTGGCCGCTGCGCGGGCTGCGGGCCTGCGTGGTCGGGCGCTCCAACGTGGTCGGGCTGCCGGTCGCGCTGCTCCTGATGGCGCGCGACGCCACCGTCACGGTCACCCACAAGGAGACGCGCGATCTCGCCCGCCACACCCGCGCGGCCGAGATCGTGGTCACGGCGACCGGCGTGCCGGGCCTGATCCGGGCCGACATGATCGCGCCCGGCGCGACCGTGATCGACGTCGGCACGACCTTCGTCGACGGCGCGCTGGTCGGCGACGTGGCCTACGACGAGGTCGCCGCGGTGGCGGGCGAGATCACCCCGGTCCCCGGCGGCGTCGGGCCGGTCACCAACGTCGCGCTGATGCGCAACGTGGTGCTGGCGGCCGAGCGGCTCAGTTGACGGCGCTCCACGTCCGTCCTTCCTCGCGCGGCCGGGTGGTGCTGATCGCGGGCTCGCTCGCGCTCGCCGTG
>JASLGJ010000061.1 GCA_030150085.1 Candidatus Elarobacter sp.
CCGCCCTGGCCGCGATCGGCCTGCAGACCCAGCTCGCGAAACTGCTCCGCACCGGCGCCCGCCCGCTGGCCTTCGGCTTCGTCCTCTGGGTCGCGGTCGCGCTCTCGTCGCTAGCGCTTCAGCGGCTGACGGGGCTGTAGCGCGCGATCTGCGGCGATCTTGCTCCAGCGATCAGCCGCCGGAAGCGACGGCGTCCGAGGCGGAGTACGTGATCGCAACTCGGCGGCGGCGCTGCCGTCGAGCGCGCGATGGACCAGCTCCTGCGTTCGGTCCGTGACCGCGAAGTCGAAGAGAAGACGGGTCTCGTCCCCTAGGGTGCCCTCCACGGTCGGCACGTCCTCGAACCTCCGGCGTGGTGAGATCAAACGCGTCTTCGAGCGAGCGGACCTGGCGCGGATCATTCGAGCGGCACGCTCGCGATCGTGAGCCGTCGCCGTTACCGCGGTGTTGCCGCGCGATGTTCGCGGTTTTCGGGTGCCGTCATCCGCACGTTTTCGTGCCCGGGCACGTGCTTTCGCGCGCGCGCCGAGCGCCGTTACGGGGCCGGGTAGTGCGAGTCGTCGCCGTAGGGGACGAAGAGGGTGTGCTCGGGGAGGAAGCGCAGCTTGATCGTGCCGACCTTGCCGTTGCGGTGCTTGGCGATGATGAACTCGGTGGCGTCGGGCTCGGGCGACGTCTCCTTGTTGTAGTACGCGTCGCGGTACAAGAACGTGACGATGTCGGCTTCCTGTTCAATGGCACCGCTGTCTCGCAAATCCGAGAGCAGCGGGCGCTTGTCGTTGCGCGTCTCGACCGCGCGGTTGAGCTGGGCCAGCGCGATCACCGGCACTTCCAAGTCCTTCGCGGTGGCCTTGAGCGTCCGGCAGATGTCCGACAGCTCCTCGTTGCGGTTGACCTGTTTGCCGGCCGCCGTCGAGGGGCGGACGAGCTGCAGGTAGTCGATGATCACGCAGCTCAGGCCGTGCGCCGATTTCAAGCGCCGCAGGCGCGAGCGGATCTCGGTGACGGTCGGCGCGCCGCTGTCGTCGAGGTGGATCGGCAGCTCGTGCAGCACGCCCATGGCGTGGCCGATCTTCTCCCAGTCGCGGTCGGCGATCGCGCCCCGCCGCAGCTTGCTCGCGTCCAGCCGCGCCTCGGACGAGAGTAGGCGCTCGACCAGCTCCTGCTTGGTCATCTCGAGCGAGAACACCGCGACCGGCTTGCGCTCGTCCTTGGCCGCGGCGACGGCCATGTTGAGCGCCATCGAGGTCTTGCCCATCGCCGGGCGCGCGGCCAGGATCACCAGGTTGCCGGGCTGCCAGCCCGCGGTGTAGTCGTCGATGTCGCGGTAGCCCGAGGTGACGCCGGTGCGGTCGCCCTTCTGCTCGTGGCGCCGCTCCAGGGCCTGGAACGTCGAGAGCAGCAGCGAGGGCACGGAGGCGAACGAGCCGCGGTCGCTCTTGTTCCCGACCTCGTACACGACTTGCTCGGCGCGGTCGATCGCGGCCTCGACGTCGTCCTCGGACTCGAAGCCCAGGCCCGTGATCTGCGTGCCGGCGTGGATCAGCTCGCGCAGGCTGGCCTTCTCGCGCACGATGCGGGCGTAGTACTCGGCCGACGCGGCGGTCGGCACGGTGTCCATCAGCGAGTTGAGGTAGGCCATGCCGCCGACTTTGTCGAGCATGCCGCGGTTGCGCAGCTCCTCGGCCAGCGCGACCTTGTCGAGCGGCTCGCCGCGCTCGTAGAGCGCGTAGAGCGCGACGAAGATCGCCTCGTGCAGCGGGGCGTAGAAGTCGCCCGAGACGACGATCTCGCTGACCGTCGCCATCATCTCCTTGTCGACCAGGATCGAGCCGAGCAGCGCCATCTCCGCCTCGAGGTTGTTGGGCGGAATGCGGTCGACGGCGTGGTTGATCTGTGCGACGTTCACCGGGTGACCTTCGTGCGGCGGCCGCGCTTGGCGGCAGGCGGGACGGGGACGCGGACACCGAGCGCGGCCAGCGCCTCGACGACGGTCGAGACGGCGATCACCTCGATGCCCTCCGGTGCCGCCTCGATCTCCCGAGCGTTCTCGCGCGGGAGCACGATGGCCCGCATCCCCGCCTGGCGCGCGGCGTAAAGCTTCTCCACCACCCCGCCGACCGCGCGGACGTTGCCCGCGAGCGACACTTCGCCCGTCACCGCCACGTCCTGCGGCAGCGGCAGCCCGGTCAATGCACTGTAAAGCGCGAGGAAGAACGCCAGCCCCGCCGACGGGCCGTCGATGTTGCCGCCGCCCACCACGTTGACGTGCAGGTCGTGGTCGGCCGGGTCGATCCCGGCCACCGCCCGGATCACCGAGGCCGCGTTGAACACCGCGTCGCGCGCCATGGTGCCTGCGGTGTCGTTGAAGCGCACCGCCCCTTTGCGCGGCTCGCGCGCGGCGAACGCCGCGGCCTCGATCTCGATCACGCTCCCGACGTACTGCAGCACGCCCAGGCCGTGCGCCTTGCCCAGCTCGCGCCCGCGCCGCGCGCGGGCCGGCGTGTGCGGCACGATCCGCCCGGCCTGCACCACCTCGAGCACGTCCTCGTCGCGCACCGTCGCGCCGCGCGCGCTCCCGGCCCGCGCGCTCGCCTCGCGCGCGCTGCCGTGGCGCTCGAGCGCGTGCGAGTAGGCGTCGGCCAGGATCTGCACCGCCTTGCGGCCCTCGATCGTGTACGAGGCGACCAGCTCGGGCACGCGCCGCGCGACCTTGGCGCCCAGGCGCCCCGCCGCCTCGCGCACGATCCGCGCGACCTGCGCCTGGGTGAGCGGCTCGAAGTACACCGCCGCGCAGCGCGAGCGGATCGCGGGGTCGATCGCCTCGGGATCGCGCGTGGTCGCGCCGATCAGCACGAAGTCGGCCGGCGCGCCGTCACGGAAGAGCTTCTTCACGTAGGCCGGCACGTTGGGATCGTGCTCGTCGTAGTACGACGACTCGAAGCCGACCCGCTTGTCCTCGAGCACCTTGAGCAGGCGGGTCTGCATGGCGGGGTCCATCTCGCCGATCTCGTCGATGAACAGCACGCCCGCGTGGGCCTTGCTGACCAGGCCCAGCTTGGGCTCGGGGACGCCGCCGTCGGCGAAGTCGCGCCGCGCGCCCTGGTAGATCGGGTCGTGGACGCTGCCCAGCAGCGGGTTGGTGGTCTCGCGCGCGTCCCAGCGCAGCGTCGTGCCGGCCGCCTCGACGAACGGCGCGTCGGGCGCGAACGGGGCGTGCGGGCGCGCCTTGGCCAGCTCGAGCGCGAGCCGCGCGACGGTGGTCTTGCCCACCCCCGGCGGGCCGTAGAGGATGACGTGCTGCGGGTAGGGCGAGGCCAGCTTGGCGATCAGGGCCTTGACCGCGGCTTCCTGGCCGACGACCTCGGCCAGGGTCTTGGGGCGCAGCACGTCGAGCGCGGCGCGGGCCAGGCCGCGCGCGTCGAGCGCCTGCAGGTCGGCCAGCCGCTTCTCGGTGGCGGGCGTCTCCGGCCCGGCCTCCTCGCGCAGCGCCTCCAGGCGCAGCTCGCGCAGGTAGTCGGCGTGGCGCGCGACCATCTTGGCGCTGATCTTCGCCTCGAGGCTGTCGCCGACGGTGCGCTGGGCGACCAGGTCGGCCAGGCGGTCCTCGATCTCGGCGATGACCTTCTTGTACTGGGCCTTGGCGGGCCGCGTCTCGCGGGTGGGGTCCTCGACGACCAGCCGCTGGAGCGCGAGCAGGCGGTCGGGAACCGCCTGCGAGCGCATCTCCTTGAGCGTGCCGAGCTTGCCGGCCCGCATCACGAGCTTGTCCGTGCCCAGCGCCTCGCTGAGCACGTCGTAGAGCACCGCGATCTCGCGGCGGACCTTCTCGTCCGCGCTCAGCCGCACGGCTACTTCAGCGCGACGACCTGCACCGCGGACTTGGCGACGATGTTGTTGCCCAGGCGGATCTCGACCGGGTACGTCCCCAGCGCCTTGATGCCGTCCTTCATCTCGATCTTGTGGCGGTCGATGGTGACCCCGAGCTGCTCGTGCAGGGCGTCGGCCACGTTGGCATTGGTGACGGTGCCGAACAGGCGCCCGTTGCCGCCCGCCTTGGCCGCGACCTTGATGACGATCTGCTCGAGCTGGGTCGCGACGTCCTGAGCGTTGGCGACCTCTTCGGCCTGCTTGCGCTTCTTGGCGTTCTGCTGCTGCTCGAGCTGCTTCATCGCGCCCGGCGTCGCGAGCACCGCGAGCTTCTGGCGCAGGAGGTAGTTGTTGGCGTAGCCGTCGGCGACCTCGACGGCCTGCCCGCGGGTGCCCAGCGGCTTGACGTCGGCGGTGAGAATGACCTTCACTGCGGGCTCCTTACGCGGCGACGAACGGCAGGAGGGCGATGATGCGGGCGCGCTTGACCGCGACGGTCAGCGAGCGCTGGTGCTTGGCGCAGTTGCCCGAGATGCGGCGGGGCAGGATCTTGCCCCGCTCGCTGATGTACTTGCGCAGGCGGGTGGTGTCTTTGTAGTCCAGGTCGTGCAGGCGGTCGGCGCAGAAGGTGCAGACCTTCTTCTTGGGGCGGCGGTCCTTTTTGGCGGACGCGCGCTTGCCCTTGGGGGCGGTAGCCATGGGGAAGAGCCTTTCGGTGATGTAGGTGGTGACGGCCGGGATCGAGGCCCGGCCCTACACACGTGGCGCCCGCGGACGCCACGACCCGCTCCGGCGCGTGAGCCGCGCCGAGGGGAACCCGAGGAGTATACCGCGTCCGGGGCCCGAGCGCCAGGGGCCGCGTTCCGCTCGGCGCGGGGGTCATTCCCGGGCGATCCGGAAGGCAGAGGGATGAGCCTCAAATCGACCACCGCCCTGGCCGCCAAGGAAGCCGAGAAGCAGCGCAAGCTGCGCGAGAGCGAGAAGCTCGGCCGCCAGGCCGAGGTCGACTCGGCCAAGATCCGCGAGCGCTTCGCCGCCGAGCGGCAGGCCCTGGCCCGCCGCTACGGCGTGGTCACCGGGCTGGAATAGCCCGCCCTACGGGCCCTCGATCACCCGCACGAAGCCGTCCGGCTTGACGTAGGCCGCGAAGGCCCGCTGGACCGCGCCCTTGTCGGTCGCCACGAACCGGCGCGCGTCGAGCGCGCCCTGGTCGAGCGGGTAGCCCTGGCTGGCGGCGTCGAGTAGCGCCCCGCCGATCGCGCCCAGCGAGGCGCCCGCGATCACCGTCTGGCGCACGATCGACGCCTTGGCCAGGGCCAGCTCGAAATCGCCCACCGGCTCGGTCGAGAGGCGGGCGATCTCGGCGTCGATCAGCGAGGCGATGCGGGGCTCGTTCTGCGGCAGGCAGGCGAACTGGATCGAGAGCTGATAGCGCGAGCGGCGCGGCTGGAGCTGCGAGGCGACGGTGTAGACCAGGCCCGCGTTCTGGCGCAGGTCGCGGAACAGCCGGCTCTGCTCGGGCCCGATCGAGCCCCCGCCCAGGATCGCGTTGCCCAGCAGCAGCGGGTAGAGGTCGGGCGAGGAGCGACCCAGCGGCAGGATCTGCTGGAAGGTCACCGTGTCCTGGCCGATCGGGAGCGGCAGCCGGACCTCCCCGGCCCGGTTGGGCGGGAGCGCGGGCAGCTCGGTCGGGGGCGGCTCGCCGGCCGCGTGCCAGGCCCCGAACTCGCGCTCGACGGCGGCCTTGGCGGCCTGCGGGGTGACGTTGCCGACCACCACCACGGTGCTCAGGTCGGGCCGCACGGTCTTGGCGTAGTAGGCCCGCACGTCGTCCAGGGTCAGGGCTTGCAGCTCGGCCACGGTGGGCTCGCGCAGCTCGGGGTCGCCGGGCGGCAGCATCAGCGCCGCGGTGCGGCGCGCCACGACCGTGCCGGTGCTGTTGAGGGCGGTCTGCAGGCCGTCGATCGCGCGCCGCCGGGCCAGCTCGAAGGTCGGCTGGTCGAAGCGCGGCCCGAGCTCGTTCTGGGCCAGCAACGCCACCCCGCGCCCGAACTCCCGCGAGGTGGTCTGCAGGTCGAAGTCCGTCCCGGCCGAGACCTGCGACTGGGCGTCGTCCTGGGCGCGCTGGAAGGCCGTCCGGTCCTGGGTCCGGGTGCCGTAGGCGAACAGGGCGGCGAGCACCGAGGCCACCCCGGTCTTGCCCGCCGGCTCCGCCAGGGCCGGGCTGGTGCGGACCCGCCCGAACACGAAGACCGAGTCGGAGATCGACTCGGGCTTGACGATCAGGGTCATGCCGTTGGCCAGCTTCTCGCGCACGGGGGCCGGGCCGGGGTCGGGCGGGGCGACGTGCGCGACGAGCTGCTCGGCCCAGCCCGGCAGGCGGGTCACCGGCGGCTGCGCCGCGAGCGGCTTCTCGGGGCTGGCCCCGGCCGGGGCCGGGACGGCGTTCTGCGAGGCCCCGGCGGTGGGGGTCAGCTCGCCCACGATCGCGTGGGCGGGGTCGAGGTATTTCTTCGCGACGCGGTTCACGTCGGCCAGGGTGACCCGGGCGATCAGCTCCTGCTCGCGCGCGATCGAGGGCTCGCGGTCCAGCGCGATGGTGGTGGCACAGTCCGAGGCCAGGGCCGCGATCGTGGGGCGGCTCTGCTCCTGGCCCGCGATGAGCTGGCGGCGGGTCGACTCGAACAGCTCGCGCGGCACGCCGTCGCGCGCGTAGCCGCTCAGGATCGCCTCCAGCTTCTGCGCGGCGCGGTGCGGGTCGGCGTCCGCGCCCAGCGCGGCGGTGGCCAGGCCGAGCTGAGCCTCGGGCACGTAGGGCAGCGAGACCCACTGCGCGTCGAGCGCCTCGCCCGCGTCGGCCAGGGCGTGGACGTTCCCGCGCGGCGAGTCCAGGATGCCCTGCAGGACGAAGGACGGCAGGAAGTCCGGGCTGTCGACGCCCGGCAGGCGGAAGCCGACCACCGCCAGCGGGTACACCAGCCGGGTCGGCCGGCGCAGCACCGTGCGCGCCAGCGGGCGCAGGCGCGCGGCGGCGTGGGCCGGCACCGCGCGCCGCGGCACGCCCTCGAAGCGGGTCCGGACCTGGGCCAGCGCGCGGGCCGGGTCGACGTCGCCCGCGACCACCAGCACGGCGTTGTTGGGCGCGTACCAGCGGTCGTGGAAGGCCTTGATCTGCGGCCCGGTCAGCTTGTCGAAGGCGGCCTTGGTGCCGACCCCCTCGTGGCCGTACGGCGTGCCGGCGTACGCCAGCAGCTGCACCGCGCGGAAGAAATCGCTTCCCGGCGCGGACTCGTCGCGCAGCACCTCCTGCTCGATCGCGCCGCGCTCGTTCTGCCACTGGGCCTGCGCGTCGAGCACGTCGCGCATGCGGTCGGACTCGATCCGCAGCACCGCGTCGAGGTCGGCCGCGGGAACGGTGAACTGGTACTGCGTGAGCGTGTCGGTGGTCGAGGCGTTGAAGCTCCCGCCCAGCGCCGTCGCGACCGTGCCCAGCTCGCTGGTCGACAAGTTCTTGGTCCCGCGGAACATCATGTGCTCCTGGGCGTGCGCCATGCCCGGCACGCCGGCCGGGTCGTCGCGCGAGCCGACCAGATAGGTCAGCTCGGTCGAGACCGCGGGCGCGAGCGCGTTGCGCACGATGACGACCCGCAAG
This sequence comes from Candidatus Elarobacter sp., assembly GCA_030150085.1. GTDB lineage: Bacteria > Vulcanimicrobiota > Vulcanimicrobiia > Vulcanimicrobiales > Vulcanimicrobiaceae > Vulcanimicrobium. The sequence goes on from JASLGJ010000061.1 coordinate 7,523, forward strand.
CCGTTGCGCAGGGTCGCCTCGAGCACGCCGCTCGCGCTCGCGGCGGGCGCGGCGGCCGGCGCCGGGGCGGTGAGCGGTGCGGTCAGGGCCAGCAGCAGCGCCGCGGCGAGCGCGCACCGGCTCCGCCGCGACGCGCGGCCGGTCTGGGGTGAACGAGCGGAACGAGAGCTCATGTTGGCGGCCTTGTTCCCCGCCCCGCCCCATGGCGCCCGCGGGCGCTAAGACGCGACTTGGACGCGCCCCATGTGCAGGTCGCCCAGCTTGCACAGGTACTCGTCCAGCGCCGCGTCGAGCGGCCCGGCCGCCAGAGCGGACAGCGCGTGGTCGATGTGCGCGCGGTTTTGAGGCCCGGTCAGCACGACGTCGACCTCGGGCCGCGCCAGCGCGAAGCGGTAGAGGTCGCCGTGGGTGGGCTTGTAGTAGCGCTCCGCCAGACCGGGCGGGCGCGAGGCGAGCGAGCCGTTCACGTTGTGGGTCGTGTTGAAGGCCACGATGCCGGGCCGCGCGCCGGCCCGCAAACCGTCGAAGACCTGCCGTTCGACCCCGCGGTGCGCGATGTTGTAGCGCACCATCAGCACGTCGACCGCGTCGTTGGCGCTCAGCTCGGCGGCGATCGCCTTGTCGTGGGTCGAGACCCCCAGGTAGCGGGCGTAGCCGCGGCAGCGCAGCTCGTCCTCGACCTGCCGCGTGAGGGCGAAGAAGGCGTCGATCTCCTTGCGCGAGTCGGCGTCGCAGACGACCGGCTTGGTCTTCGCGACGAGCCCCGCGGGATCGTTCCAGCGCGTCACCCAGCCCCAGAAGAACACGTCGACGTGATCGATCTTCAGCGCCACGAGCTGATCGGCGACCGCGGCCATGACCTTCTCGGGATCGCACAGGTAGGAGCAGGCCGCGAGCACGACCTTGTCGCGCTGCGCGGAGCCTTTGCGGCAGTAGCCGCGCAGGGCCTCGCGCGCGGGCGAGTAGGTGGTGGGGTGCAGATCGCTCGACCAGAACAGGTAGTTGATGCCGCGCTCGATCGCGTATTCCACGTCGGCGCTGGTGACCCCGATGCCGCAGCCGATGCCGATCGGGCAGACGTCGAGCTCGGTCCGGCCGAGGCGGACGTAGGAACTCAGCGCAGAATCGAGCATCGTGTGAATCTCCCGAGCATGAGCTCTTGACGTTGCGATTGTTGCCCGATGCCGCCGCACCGGCCCTGCGCCCGACCGCGTTCGATCTCGCGGTGCGGCACGCGCTGAGCGCGCACGCCGCGCGGGCGGGCGCGAGCGAGCCGTGCACGGTCGAGCCGATCCACGCCGCGACGGGCATTCCGAACCTGTTTCCGCTGCGCCTCGCCGGCGCCGGCGAGAGCCGGGTCTGCGTCGTGAACCGGCGCGTCGACGGAAAGCTCGTCGTCGCGCTGCCGCGCCCCGATCTCTTCGCCGCTCCCGACGCGCCCGCCGTGCGCGAACGGGTCGAAGCGCTCGTGCGCGCCGAGCTCGTTCCGCTGATCGACCCCGGCGCCGAAACGACGAGCGTGCGCTGGATCGTGGACCACTTCTACGCCTTCGAAGTCGGCGGCGCGGCGTTCCTGACCTATGCCACCTTCGGGCTGGACCTGGAGCGGGTCGGCATGACCTTCGGACCGGGCTTCGGCGCGCGCGAGCGGCGGCTGGCGGAACGGCCGCTGGTGCTCGACCTGCTGCCCGCGCTGGGGCGCCACGCGTTCCATGCCGGCGGCGACTCGATCGTGAGCAACTCGCATTTCGTCTCGCGCGACATGCGCTACGCGATCGACCTGGTCCCGCTCGACGGCCCGGCGCGGGTCGTCTCGCCCGTCGCCGGAATCGTGAGCGCGGCGGTCGACGGCCACGCCGACGACCTGCCGTCCCGCGATCCGCGCCGCGACGCGCAGCCGCTGGGCAACTACGTCGAGCTGCGCACGCCCGAGGCGCGCATCTGGTTCGTGCACTTGGCGCGCGGCTCCGTGACCGTGCGCACCGGCGACCGGGTCGCCGCGGCGGACGTGCTCGGAACGATCGGCAACTCGGGCCGCTCGGCCGAGCCGCACCTGCACTTCCACGTCAGCACCGCGGAAGGCGCGGCATATGGTGTTCCGCTGCGCTTTCGGCTTGGCGGCCAAGCGTGGGAGCCGCGGCGCGGGGCCGTCGTCCTGCAGGACTGAGGCCGTGACCGAGGCGCGGCCGGCGCCTTTCGCCGTGGATCCGGACCGCGAGCGGTTCGGCATGGTCTTCTCCTGGTGCGGTGCGAACCCGAGGACGCGCCTGCCGGTTCGTGCGGCAGGGGCTTGGGGAAGGCGGGCGGCTCGGCGGGAGCCGGCCGGCCGCCTTCCAGCCGCTACTCGGCGAATTGCTCCGCGTACGCGGTCGCGGTGAGGCTGACCGTCACGCTGATGGTGATCGAGATGCTGCTCGTGCCTTCTTCGTCGATCTGAATCGCGGGGCGATCGGTGGGAACGACGACGACGTCGAGCTGGTCGATGAGGGACATGGGCTTCTCCTTCGTGCGGTGAAAATAGAACGCAGCACTAGGCGATGTCGTGTACGAAGCCGTTCTGTTGGCGACGATGTCGGTCGCAAACCCCGGTACTCGACCCCGTGAGACGAAACCAGCGCCACGCTTCGTGCGTGAAGTTCCGTCCCGACGCGTTTCCGCGCCGCGCCCTTCGGTCGGCCAACCGGGCGCACCTCCGGGCCGCGAGGGCGCGCGGGCCGTTTTCCGGCGGTCTGCAAATTATCATTACGTGTCCGCCAACGCACGCAGCACCCGAGCGGGCGATATCGGCTATTGTCGTTGGCATGGGCACCGCGTCGCGGCGTTCCGGTTGTACCGGCCGCTGCTCTTCAAAGCGACAGCCTTTCGCGCTGCCCATTTCGACGAGGAGAGTCCATGCGTAACGGGCGGACGGTCTTGATCGCGATGCCGTGGGCGGCGCTGTACAACCCATCGATCCAGATCGGTATCCTCACCTCGGTCCTGGAACGGTCGGGCTTCGAAGCCTTTCCGCGCTCCTACTTCCTGGCGTTCATGGAGCTGGTGTACGCGCGGACCGCGCACCTGGGCGAAGCCGAGCAGATCAACACCGAGGACTACCGCTACGTGTCCGAGCGGCTCGACAAGCTCGGCTGCGGCGACTGGATCTTCTCGACCCCGGATTTCAACCCCGCGGTCGAACGCGATGCCGAGCATTACCTGGACTTTCTGCGCGAGGCCAAAGTCAAGGAAAAGAGCCTGCGCAAGATCGCGCTCATGCGCGAGCTGGTGCCCGAGTTCGTCAAACAGGCCGCGCAGGACGTGCTCAGCCTGGACCCGATGGCGGTCGGCTTCACCTCCACCTTCAGCCAGAGCGTGCCGTCGCTGGTTCTCGCGCAGCAGATCAAGGCGCTCGCGCCCGAGGTCAAGATCCTCTTCGGCGGAGCCAACTGCGAGGGCGCCATGGGGCGGGCCCTGCAGCGCTCGTTCCCCTGGGTCGACGTCGTCGTCCAAGGCGAGGCCGAGCTGGCCCTGCCGGCGCTGATCGAACGGCTCGCCGAAGGCCGCCCCTACGACGACGTTCCGGGCCTGGTGTACGGCCCGGCCGGCGGCCAGGTCGTGACCGAGCGCCGGGCGGGCGACGTCGTGCCGATGGCCGTCGTCCCCAGCCCCAACTACGACGAGTACTTCGCGCGCCTGCGCACCGTCTCGTACCGCGGCTACATCGACCACGAGATCAACCTCCCCATCGAGAGCTCGCGCGGCTGCTGGTGGGGCGCGAAGAGCCACTGCACGTTCTGCGGCTTGAACGGCACGACGATGGCCTTCCGCAGCAAGGACCCCGCGACCGTCGCCGACGAGATCGTGGAGATGAGCCGGCGTTACAAGCAAGTGAAGTTCGGCGCGGTCGACAACATCATCGACCTGCGCTACTTCGAGACGCTGCTGCCGGAACTGGCCCAGGCGCGCGCCGAGGGCAACGACCTGGCCTTCTTCTACGAGACCAAGGCCAATCTGCGCAAAGAGCAGGTCAAGCGCTTCGCCGACGCCGGCGTGCTGGCGATCCAGCCCGGGATCGAGAGCCTGAGCACGCCCATCCTCAAGCTGATGCGCAAGGGCGTGACCGCCCTGCAGAACATCCGGCTGCTCAAGTGGGCGCGCGAGTACCGCCTCGACGTGCGCTGGAACGTCCTGTACGGCTTCCCGCGCGAGCCCCACGACGAGTACCGCAAGATGATCGACCTGATGCCGTCGCTCGTGCACCTCAAGGCGCCCGGCATGTTCCCGATCGAGGTCCAGCGCTTCAGCCCGTACTTCGACCAGGCCGAGGAGCTGGGCATCCGGATCACCGGGCCCGACCCGCGCTACAAGTTCCTCTACCCGGTGGACGACGCCGCCTTGGCCGACATCGCGTTCAGCTTCTCGCACGAGTTCATCGACTCGTCGCAGAGCGCGCTGTTCGAGGAGCTGCGCAGCCAGATCGTGGCCTGGCGCAAGGTGTTCAGCGCCCAGCGCGTCACGCTGACCCTGGAGCGCGGCTCGGACTTCATCATCCTGCGCGACCGGCGCGCGGGTCTGGTGCAGCAGGACTACACGTTCAGCGGGGGAGCGGCGGCCCTGTACCTGGCGTGCGACGCCGGCGCCACCCTGCAGCAGTTGCTGCCCCTCCACCGCGCGGCGTCGGGCAACCCGCATGCCAGCGAGGCGGAGCTCGAGGAGTTCCTCGAACAGCTGACCGCCGCCCGGCTGATGTACAAAGAGGGCAGCACCTATCTCGCCCTGGCCGTGTCGACCCGGCCGCTGGTCTCCTACGACGCGGTCATACAGCGGATCGTCGACGTCTCCAACCCGGGCCGGCTGGCGTCCGAGAGCGCGTTGCGGCAGGCTCTCGCCAGCGCGTGAGCGGGCAGCCCGCCGCGCTCGGCCGGCCCGCGGCGGTTCGCTTCTCGGTCGCCGAGACGATCGGCATCCGCGTCCCGTCGCTTCCCGCCGAGCAGCTCGCGGCGCTCTACCGGAACGACGATGTCGCGGGGGCGCTCTTCGCGCTGCTGGCCCAGCGCGGCGAGGCCTATCAGGTCCTCAAGCTGGCCTCGGCCTCGCTCGCGCACGGCATCGACCGCTGGCTGGCCGATCCGGCCGGCGACCACGAGCGCTGCATCGGCTCGGCGCTGGCCTACGTGGCGCGCTGCGCGATGCGCTGCACGCCGCTCGCCGCCTGCGCGACCGTCAGCCTGACCCATCCGGGCGACGGCCAGCCGCTGCGGCTGAGCGGCCCGATCGCGACCCGCACGCGGCTGGACGCGGAGTGGCTCTACGAGGTCGGGGCGGCCTACGAGCAGCGCCCCGCCGCCGTCGCCGCGCTGCAGCTGCGAGCCGGCGGCAGCGCTTTCGCCGTGGGCGAGCGGCTCGAGGTCCTCGATGCGGCGCGGGCCGAGATGCGCACGGCCGGCGGCGCCGTCGCGATCGCCGCCCCCCCGACCGCGCTGAACTTCACCCCGGCCGTCCGCGCGGTGCTCGAAGAGGCCCGCCTGCCGATCCGCGGCGAGCTGCTCGCCCGGCGCGTGGCCGCGCGCATCGAAGCTCCGTACGACGCGGTCCTCGAGCTGCTGGCCAAACTGGTCGAGCTGGGCATCCTGCTGACCGAGCTGCGAACGCCGCTGGTCGCCGACCAGGGCGCCCACCTCGCGGCGTCCGTCGCGCGCGTCGACGGCGAGGCCGGAGCCCGGCTCGAACGGCTGGCGGCCGGCCTGCGCGACGTCGACCGCGCGCCCTTCGCCGAGCGCTCCGCGCGCCTGGACGCGCTCGGTCCCGCCGCGGAGGCCTTCGCTCGCGCCAAGCAGTTCTACCAGCTCGACGCCACCCGCCCCGTGGCGGGCGCGGTGCCGACCGCGTTCGCGCGCCGGGTCGAGGACGCGTTCGCCGCCCTGGCCCGGATCGCGGCGCCGAACCTGCACGCGCGCCGCATCGCCGAGCTGTTCGCCGACAAGTACAACGAGGGGCGCGAGGTGCCGCTGCTGCGCCTGCTCGAAGCGCGCCAGAGCTTCGACTTCGAGAGCGCGATCGCGAAGCTGCCCGCGCAGCGCTTCTCCGATGACTACCAGGAAGAGCTGCTCGCGCTGGCCGTGACGGCCGGCGCGAGCGGCGCGCGCGAGGTGCGGCTCGACGAGCTGCTGCCGCGCCTCGCTCCCCACCCGCCCGAGCACCGCTTCGCGCTCAGCTACGAAGGCTTGGTCCACGTCTTGCGCGATGCCGCCGGCGAGCTGCTTCCCGGCGTGTGGAGCGGCTTTCTCGAAGGCTCCGGACGGGCCCTGACGCGCTTTGCCGACATGCTGGGCGACGAGGTGCCGGCGCTCGCGCGGCACGGCAGCGCCGGGGCGGCGGCGGAGCTGTCGTCGCTGCCGCGCGTGCGGCGCTCGCTCAACGTGATGACGCGTGCCAACCCCTTCCCCTACGAGCTGGTCGACGGCATCTGGCCGGCCGCCGGTCCCGAGCGCACGCTGACCCTCGACGACCTCGTGGTCGGAGTGTCCGGCGGGCGCGTCTACCTGCGCTCGGAGCGGCTCGGCACGGTGCTCGCGGTGCACCAGAGCCACCTCGCCCGGCAGACCGGCAACTCGCGCGTCGGAACGTTCCTGGCCACGATCGCGCAGAGCGACGTGCCCCACGTCGGCTTCGCCTGGGGAGCCGCAGCGGCCAAGCTGCCCTTCAAGCCGCGCGTCACGGTGGCCGGAGCGGTCGCCGCGCCCGCCACCTGGCGCGTTCCGCCGGCCGTCGCGCGGGAGTTCGACGGACCGACCGGGCGCGCGTGGCGCGCGCTGTGGAACGTCCCGCGCCGAGTGTACCTGACCCAGTTCGACAACCGCGTGCTGCTCGATCTCGAACGCCCCGCGTGCTGCGCCCAGATCGTCGCCTTCGCCGCCAAGTCACGCACCGCGCGCAGCCTGGAGCTGCACGAGGCGCTGCCCGACTTCGCCGATGCCGCGGTGGCCGGCCCGGAGGGCATGCACGTCGCCGAGCTGGCCGTCACCCTGCACGCGCCGGCCGGGCCCGCACCGGCCGTGCGCGTTCCGGCGCGCCCGGGCGCGGCGCAGTACCTGCGCCCGCCGGGCTCGGAATGGGTCTACGCGCGCTGCTATCTGCCGCTCGACCGCGCCGCGTACTTCCTCGAGCGCCACGTCGGCGCGCTGTTGCGCGAGCTCGCCGGGACGTTCGGCGAGGCCCACTTCATCCGCTACCTCGATCCCGACCCGCACGTCCGGCTGCGCCTGCGCGGTGCGCCCGGCGAGCCCGCGGCGGCGCTGCTCGCGGCCGTCGTCGAGCGCGGCGGGCGCTGGGTGCGCGAGGACACGATCGAGCGCTTCGAGCTGGGCACCTACGACCGCGAGATCGAGCGCTACGGCGGCCCGGCGGCGATCGAGCTGGCCGAGCGCGTCTTCAGCGCCGACAGCGAGCTCGTCCTCGCGCTCCTGCCGCGCCTGCGCCTTGCCGGCCGGCCGTTCGCGGAGCTGGTGCAGGACGCCGCGCGCGTCGTCCTGTGCCTGCACCCGAGCCTTCCCGAGGCGGCGGCCTGGGCCAAGGACGCCTTCGGGCGCCGCCCGCGCTTGGACGTCGCGGCTTGGGATGCGATCAAGGCCGCGCGCACGGCGCTCCGCTCCGCCGACCCGCGCTACGGCGAGCTCGCGCGGCGGGCTCGGGCGCACCTCGCGGCGGTGCCGGCGGCGGACCGCGCCAACGCCGCGCGCGCGCTGCTGCACATGCACTGCAACCGCTTGGGCGTCGGGCGCAGCGAGGAGATCCGGCTCGGGCACTGCGCCGCGGCGGTGCTCGAGGGAGAGCTCCTTCGAGCGGCCGGCGCGGCGCCCGCCGCGAGCTAGCTCAGCGCCGGCTCCGCGGCGGTCCGCAGGTGGGCCGAGGCGCCGGGCTCGTAGCGCAGCACCGGGCGGTCCGCGACGGCGAGGGCGAGGTACTTTCCGCCCTCCTCGTACATGTAGCGGCGGG
>JASLGJ010000062.1 GCA_030150085.1 Candidatus Elarobacter sp.
CAAGTCGTTCGACGGGCGCGGCAACTACAACCTCGGCCTGCGCGAGCAGCTCGTGTTCCCCGAGATCGACTTCGACAAGGTCGACAAGGCGCGCGGCATGGACATCGTGATCGTGACGACCGCCAAGAACGACGAAGAAGCGACCGAGTTTCTCACCCAGATGGGGCTGCCGCTGCAGAAGCCGCCGCAGTCCGCCGGAGCCCGCTGATGGCCAAGACCTCGCTGATCGAGAAATCGAAGCGCACCCCGAAGTACTCGGTGCGCGCGCACAACCGCTGCAAAGTCTGCGGCCGCCCGCGCGCGTACTACCGCAAGTTCGGCATGTGCCGCATCTGCTTCCGCGAGAACGCGCACCGCGGTTTCATCCCCGGCATCACGAAGGCCAGCTGGTAAGAGATATGGGCGTCATCACCGATCCGATCGCGGACCTGCTGACCCGCATCCGCAACGCGAACACCGCCAACCACACCACGACCGACGTTCCGGCCTCGAAGATGAAGAAGGCCGTCGCGCAGATCCTGCTCGACGAAGGCTTCATCGGCGGGCTGGAGGAGCTCAAGGGCGAGGGTCCTCAGGGAACCCTGCGCATCACGCTCAAGTACGGCCCCGAGAAGGAGAAGGTCATCACCGGCCTTCGCCGCATCAGCCGGCCCGGTCTGCGGGTGTACACCTCGAAGACGGAGATCCCGCGCGTCCTGGGCGGGCTGGGTCTCGTCATCATGTCGACCTCCAAGGGCATCATGTCGGGCAAGCGCGCCAAGCGCGAAGGCTTCGGCGGTGAAGTCCTGGCGTACGTCTGGTAAGCAATCATGAGCCGTATCGGTAAACTTCCCGTGGCGGTCCCGGCCGGCGTCGACGTGACGCTGGCCGACCACTCGGTCTCGGTCAAGGGCCCCAAGGGCCAGCTCTCGCAGCACGTGCTGCCGGTGGTCGACATCGCGGTCGAAGGCGGCCAGGTGCTGGTCACGCGCAAGCGCGACGACAAGCCCGGCCGCTCGGCCCACGGGCTGACCCGCACCCTGATCTCCAACATGATCGAGGGCGTCACCAAGGGCTTCCGCAAGTCGCTCACCCTGCAAGGCGTCGGCTACCGCGTCAACAAGACCGGCGAGACGCTCAACTTCTCGCTGGGCTACTCGCACCCGGTCACCTACGCGCCGCCCGAGGGCATCTCGTTCACCGTCGAGGGGACCAACACGGTCCACGTCGAGGGGATCGACAAGCAGCGCGTCGGCCAGGTGGCGGCGGAGATCCGCGACCTGCGCCCGCCCGAGCCGTACAAGGGCAAGGGCATCCGCTACAAGGACGAGCAGGTCCGCAAGAAGCTCGGCAAGGCCGGCAAGGCTGGTAAGAAGTAATGGCGTTCGCCCGCACCGCGCAGCGCATCAAGCGCCACACCCGGCTGCGCAAGAAGGTCGTCGGCACCGGCTCGCGCCCGCGCCTGCAGATCTTCCGCAGCCTGCACCACACCTACGCCTTCGTCGTGGACGACGCGCGCGGCCACACCCTGGTCGCCGCCTCGACCCGCGAGGGCTCGGTCGCCGAGGGCCTGGGCTCGCGCACCAACGTCGAAGCCGCCCAGAAGGTCGGCACCACCATCGCCGAGCGCGCCAAGGCGGCCGGCATCGAGGCCGTCGTGTTCGACACCTCGGGTCACAAGTACCACGGTCGCGTCGCCGCGCTCGCGCAGGCCGCTCGCGACGCCGGATTGGAGCTCTAGCGCATGTACAACCGTGGCGGTCGCGACCGCGACAACCAGGGCTTCGAGGAGACCGTCGTCCGCATCAACCGCGTGGCGAAGGTCGTCAAGGGCGGCAAGCGCTTCAGCTTCTCCGCGCTCGTGGTCGTGGGCGACAAGAAGGGCCGGGTCGGCTTCGCGATCGGCAAGGCCGGCGAAGTCCCCGAGGCGATCCGCAAGGGCGTCGAGCAGGCCCGCAAGGCGCTCATCACCGTGCCGATGGTCGAGAAGACGATCCCCCACCAGGTCAACGTCCAGGTCGGCTCGGGGCACGTGCTGCTCAAGCCGGCCTCGCCCGGGACCGGGGTGATCGCGGGCGGCGCCATGCGCGCCGTGCTCGAGCTGGCCGGCATCCACGACATCGTGACCAAGTCGCTGGGGACCAACAACCCGATCAACGTCGTGCTCGCGACGTTCGAGGCGCTGAGCTCCCTCAAGACGGCCGAGAAGGTCGCGCAGCTGCGCGGCAAGACGGTCCAGGAACTGTTCGTATAATGGCTGACACGACGACCCCGGCGGGCTTCTCGCTCGCCACCCTCAAGCCCAATCCCAAGTCCCGGCCCAAGCGCGTGCGCATCGGGCGCGGGCACGGCTCGGGCATGGTCAAGACCGGCGGCGAAGGCGGCAAGGGCCAGACCGTCCGCTCGGGCGGCGGCAAGGGCCCCGCGTTCGAAGGCGGCCAGACTCCCTGGTCGCGCCGCCTGCCGCAGCGCAAGGGCGTCTCGCAGAAGTCGCGCGACATCGGCCACTTCCGGACCGAGTTCGCGGTCCTCAACGTGGGCGATTTCACCACCTGGGACGTCGCGCTCGAAGTGACCCCGCAGGCCCTCAAGGACGCGGGCGTCCTCAAGGACCTCAAGGACGGTGTGAAGATCCTGGGCGGGGTCAAGAAGATGACCGGCTCGCTCCCGACCGGCCTGAAGTTCCGCGACGTGCTGTTCTCGGCGTCCGCGCGCGAAGCGCTCGCCGCCGCCGGCGCCTCGCTGGGCGACGAGACCGAAACCACCGGCACGCCCGCCGAGTAAAGGCACGCCACCGTGCTCAACACGCTTCGCAACGCGCTGACCGTGCCCGACATCCGCAAGCGGATCGGGTTCGTGTTCTTCGCGTTCGCGGTCTTCGTCTTCATGATCCACGTTCAGCTCCCGAACGTGA
>JASLGJ010000108.1 GCA_030150085.1 Candidatus Elarobacter sp.
CTCGGTCGGGATCGGCGCGCCGGTGTTGTGGAAGTGGAGCATCTCGGCGAGCTGGTTGGCCGCCACGATCATCTCCTGGTTGTACGCCTTGATGCGGGTCTTGAAGTAGTTGAAGAACACGACCGAGATGACGGCCACGACCAGACCGGCGAAGGTCGTGATCAGCGCTTCCGAGACGCCGGCGGCGACGACCGCGGGGGTCGAGTTGCCCTTGAGCGCGATGTCCTGGAAGGCCCGGATGATGCCGAGCACGGTACCGGCCAGACCGACGAAGGGCGCGATGACCGCGATGGTGCCGATCACGCCCAAGTTGCGCTCGAGCGAGTTCAGGTTCTCCATCAGCGCGATCGAGAGCGCGTCGGTGATGTCGGCGCGGTTCTTCTCGCCGCGCTCCAGGCCGAAGGCCAGGATGCGGGGGAGCATGCCCTTGTTCTGGCGGCAGATCTTGATCGCGCCCGGCAGGTCGTCGGCCGAGATGCGCTGGCCGATGTCGCGCAGCAGGCCCTTCGTGTCCGAATGCTGGGTGCTGAAGAACAGCAGGCGTTCGATCACGATCGCGACGGCGACGACCGAGAGCAGCAGCAGCACCCACATGGCCGGGCCGCCCGAGTTGATCGTATCCAAGAAACCTTTGATGTCCACGAGGTCTATGTAGCCCCTTCTCTATTTCTCGAGGGTGGTGGACGGCGGTCGGCCGTCGGGACAATACGAAAGACGGCGGGACGCTGCTCCCGGCGCGGGCCTAGGTGTTGGCCGTCCCGTCATCCATTCCTACTTCTTGCTGAGCTGGGCCAGCGCGGTGTCGATCTTGGCCGACAGGTCGGCGTCCGAGCCCACGTTGGCCTTGGCCTTGGCCAGGGCCGTCTTCGCGGTCGCGCTGTCCCCGGCGTTGGCGGCCGCGATCCCGTCGATGAAGAGCGCGCCGGCGTCGTTGGGGTTCACCGCGAGCGCCTTGTCGGCTTCGGCCTTGACCCGCTTCCAGTCGTCGGCGCTCTTCGCGCCGCCGCCCATCACGTTCGCGGCCGCCGTATAGAGTACCACCGCACGGCTGGGAACGGCCTTGGCGCCCGCCTCCAGCGAGGCGACGGCCTGGTCGCGCTTGCCGCCCTGCACGGCCGCGCTGGCCTGCTGGTTGTAGTAGCCGGCGATCGCGTCGTCGACCCGCGTGTTGGACGGGTCGCGCCGCTTCACCTCGGCCGCCAGCGCCGTGCCCTTGTCCGGCTGGCCGCCGAACAGATACGCCGTGGCGAGCGAGGAGTCGATCGCGTTGAGCGTCCCGGCATCGCCCTTGCCGCCCCCGGCCAGGCTCTTGGCCTTCTCCAGGTCGGCGATGGCCTGGGGGTACTTCTGGGCGTTGGCGTAGGCCGTGCCGCGCAGGTAGTAGCCGTTGACGTTGGGCTGGATCGCGAGCGCCTTGTCGGCGTAGGCCGCGGCCTGGTCGTTGTTCTTGGCCTTGACGGCCTCGACCGCGGCGTCGGTGTACGCCTTGGCCGCGACGACCTTGAACTTGGCCGGGATGGTGCCGCCGGTGGCGTCGAAGGCCGCGGCCGCGCCGGCCGCGTCGTTGAGGTACGCGTCGGCCACGCCCAGCAGGGCCTCGGCGTCGCGGTCGCCCGGGTGCCCGGTCAGGTAGCTCTGGAGCTGGGTCTTGGCGTCGGCGTACTTGCCGGCCCGGATCAGGGCGTTGGCCTGGTTGACCTCGCCCGAGGCGGAGCCGGTGTCGGTCGTGACCGCGCTGCCGCTGAACTTGAGCGAGAGCGTGTAGTAGGCGTCCTCGGGCTTGGCGTCGCGCGCGCCGGGCTTGTAGGTCGAGCTCTTGGCGATCTCGACCGCCGCCTTGTCGTCGCCGTGGTTGGTCGACTTCACCACCGTGACCGGGCCCACCGAGCCGTCCTTCTTGACGAACACCTTGAGGGTGACCGCGCCGGTTCCGACCACCGGCGAGGTGGCGGTGCCCTGCTTGATGATCTTGGGGGGCGCGTAGAACTGCGAGGTCTGCCCGAGCGCGGCCAGCGGGAACGACGCGAGCGAGAGCGCGCCGAGGGCGAGGGCTGCGAGCGAGCGGGCGGGGCGTGCGGCCATGGAGACGTTCAACCTCGGGGACGGCGTAGGATGGTACGAGGACAACGCGGGTCCGGCGCGGTGGCGTTCCACCGTCGGCCCACGAGGCACCCGGTCCTCGCAGCGTACATTTCGGTTCGACCGGGCGCGATTGGGCCGCGCGCGGCCCTTCACCTGCTGTCAGGCGCTCCGGTCACCTGCCGGTCAGGTCGGGGCGGAGGACGGTTGCGCCCTCCAGGTAGACGTGCTCGATGGCCGCTTGGCCCAGTTCCGTGTTGACGTGGACCAGCACCCGTATGCAGCGTTCCAATCGCCCCGGTACCCCGATTTCGGTGAAGTTCAACAGCGGCACCAGGGTCCAGCCCATCCGGCGCGCGGCCGCGGCGGGGAACTCCGAGACCAGGTCGGGGGTGACGGTGAAGAGCGCCGAGGCCACGTCGTCGGGGTCGAAGCCGTTGCGCTCGACGATCGCCCGCAGGAGCCGCTCGGTCGCGCCCAGGATCGCCTCGGGCTCG
>JASLGJ010000147.1 GCA_030150085.1 Candidatus Elarobacter sp.
GGCGCGACGTCGCCGGTCACCACCAGCGTCGCCTCGTCGGGCCGGTACCAGGCGTCGTAGTAGCGCCGCAGGTCGGCCGCGCGCGAGCGCACGATGTCGGCCCGCACGCCGAGCGGCGTGCGGGCGTACGGCGAGCCGGGGTAGAGCGCGCGCCGCACCGCCTCGGCCAGGCGCGCGACCGGCTGCGAGGCGTCGCCGTCGTACTCGCCCAGCACCGCGCCCTTCTCGAGCGCCCAGTCGGCTTCGCGCAGCAGCAGCCCGCGCATGCGGTCGGCCTCGAGGTGGATCGCGAGGTCGGCCTGGTCGGCCGGCAGCACGCTGTAGTAGCGGGTGAAGTCCTCGGCCGTGTTGGCGTTGACCTCGGCGCCCAGTTGCGCCGCGACGTCGTCCAGCCCGCCGCTCGACACGGCGCGCGTGCCGCGGAACATCATGTGCTCCAGGCCGTGCGCGAGCCCGGTCTTCCCGGGCGTCTCGTCGAGCGAGCCGAAGCGGTACCAGAGCGCGGTCTGCACGACCGCCGCGGCGTGGTCCTCGACCACGACGACGCGCAAGCCGTTGCGCAGCGTGCGCCGCGTGACGGCCGCGCTCGCGCTGGCCGGCAGCGGCGCCCCGGCGGGTTTCCCCACGCGCTGCGGCGCCGGAGAGGATGCGGGCGTTGCGAGCGGTGACGAAAGCGCCGCGCTCGGCGGCGTCAGCGCGAGAACGCAGGCCAGCAGGGCGCGCGCGATCATCGTTTCGCCGCGGCGTAGGCGCGGGCGGTGCGCTCGACCGCGCGCCGCGGGACCAGGCCGATCAGCTCGCTGCGCGCGACCGCCACCCCGGCCCGTGCGGCCGCGCGCCGGACCAGCTCGGTGACGCGGTAGAGCGGGACCGCGTCGACGTCGGTGACGTTGCACGACACCTGCACGCGCTCGGGTGCCAGGCGCAGCCCCAGGCACTTGAGCGTGCGCAGCCCGCCGCTCGATCCGCGCAGGCTGCGCGCGATCGCCTTGGCCAGCGCGAGGTCGCCGCTGGCGAGCTCGACGTTGTAGGCGATCAGGAACGGGCGCGCGCCGACCGCGACCGCGCCGGCCGAGGCGTGGGCGGCGTCGCCGTAGTCGAAGCGCCAGCGCGGGTCGGCGGCGTGCCGCGCCGCGAGCCCCTCGAACTCGCCGCGCCGGATGTCGGCCAGGTGCGCGCGGTGCGGCGCGCTCGCCGCCGCGCCGTAGAGGTAGACGGGCACGCCCAGCTCGCGCCAGATGCGCGCGCCGGCGCGGTGCGCGAGCGTGACCGCGTCGTCCAGCGTGGCGGCGCCGAGCGGCACGAAGGGCAGCACGTCGAGCGCGCCGATGCGCGGGTGCGCGCCGCGGTGGGCGCGCAAGTCGATCCGCTCGTGCGCCACCCGAGCCAGCGCGACCGCCGCCGCGACGACCTGCGAGGCCCGTCCGACCGCGGTGATGACGCTGCGGTGGTGAACCGGGTCGCTGGTGCGGTGCACCACGCGCGCGCCCTCGGCCTCCATCGCGGCGACGCAGGCGTCGATCACCGCCGGGTCGCGCCCCTCGCTGACGTTGGGCACGATCTCGAACTCGCCGCCGCTCACGGCGCGGTCACGGTCCGCTTCGCGCGTCGAGCGCCGCGACGAGCTTGGCCGGTGCGACCGTGCGGTACGCGTCCTCGATCAGGCCGGCTACGCGGTCCCAGTCGGGCTCGCGGTCGAGACGGACGCCGATCCAGCCGCGGTGGCCGACGTACGGCGGGCGGAAGAACTGCTCGGGGTCGGCGCCGATCAAGATCTCCTGCGCACCGGGCGGCGCCGCGCACCACAGCGCCAGCCGCCCGTCGCCGTGGTGGTCGTTCCAGAACATCACGAACGTCGACTTGTCGCGCACGAAGAAGCAGGGCGCGCCGTGGCTCGGCCGTTCCGTCGCTTCGGGCAGCGCCAGGCAGAGCCGGCGCACGCGTTGCAGGGGGTTCGCCTTCGCCTGGCTCATGGCTGGAATATCTCCGAGCTGTGATAATCGAGGTGTTCGAGCAGTGGCCGCTGGCGTTCGTTCACCGGTAGCCGGATCGACCGCCCTTCGAGCGCATAGTAATCCCGGCCATTTTCGTATCGCTCCCGAATTTGCGAGCTTCCGCGCAGTTTGTAGAACCAAGGCGTGCCCGGCGTGACGTTCATTGGAGGTGCGCCGGGGCGCCAGAAGTTTACCTCGCGCGGGGCCGTTGCCTCGAGATAGGACAGCCAATTCGGGTCGGTATTGGCTATGATGTACCGCGTCGCGTCAGCCATCGATCAGGTCATCTTTGGTCGGATTACAAGGCTCACGTCAGCGCAGGAATGATTCGATCGTCTCGTCGGCGCGCGCGGGTTCCGCGCGGCCGTGCAGGTGGTCGCGCAAGAACGCCTCGACCGCGGCGTTGAAGCGCTTGGCGTTCTCGGGCCGGGCCCAGCCGTGGCCTTCGTCCTCGAACACGACGTAGGTGACCGGCAGGCCGCGCTCGCGCATGGCGGCCACGATCTGATCGGACTCCGCGATCGCCACGCGGGGGTCGTTCGCGCCTTGGCCGATCAGCAGCGGGGCCCGGATCTCGTTGGCCTTGTGGAGCGGCGACTGCTCGCGCAGCGACTCCTCGCTGTCGCCCATGCGCTGGCCGAACGTGGCGCGCTGCGTCTCCCAGTAGGGCGGGATGGAGGCCAGCAGGGTGTTGAGGTTGGACGGGCCGACGATGTCGACCCCGCAGGCGAAGGCCAGCGGCGCGAACGCCAGCGCGGCCAGCGTCGCGTAGCCGCCGTAGGAGCCGCCCATGATCCCGACCCGCAGCGGGTCGGCGATGCGCTGCTGCACCAGCCACGCCTTGGCGTCGAGCAGGTCGGTGTGCATGGCGCCGGCCCACTCGCGGTCGCCCGCGTTCAGGTGCGCCTTGCCGAAGCCGGTCGAGCCGCGGAAGTTCGGCTGCAGCACGGCGTAGCCGCGGTTGGCCAGCCACTGCACGGTTCCGTTGTAGCCCCAGGTGTCGCGCGCCCAGGGTCCGCCGTGCACGAGCAGGACGGCCGGCAGGTTCGTCGGTTCGACGCCGACGGGAACCGTCAGGTAGCCGTGGATCGTGAGCCCGTCACGCGCGGTGTAGGAGATGGGCCGCATCGGCGCGAGCGTGTAGCGCTCGAGCGCGGGCCGGGTCGCGAACAGCCGCGTCGCCGTTTTCGTCGCGCGGTCGTAGGACCAGTACGACGGCGAGCCGGCGTCCACGTTGGACGAGACGAGCCAAACGCGGTCCTCGCGGTCGACCGAGTCGATCCCGATGTCGCCCGGCACCTGCGCGGCGAGCGCGGCGAAGTCGGCCTCGTAGACGGGGTCGAGCACGAGCCAGGCGGTGCGCTCGCGCACGACCGAGGCCGCGACGACGGCCTTGGTCTTGGGCGAGAAGACGACGTGGGTGACGTCGTACTCCGGATCGGCGGCCACATCGTGCGGCGGGCCGCCGGCCAGGTCGTAGCGCGCCAGCCGCACCGCGTTGGCACCGGCGCTGGTGAGGACCAGCACCGCGGCGCCGTCGGGGGTGAAGCCGACCACCTCGGGCAGGCCGTCGTCGGCGGGGAAGCGCGCCAGCGTGCGCCACGGCGCGCCGGCCTCGTCGCGCACCAGCAGCTCGGTCGATGCGTCCGCGTTCTGCACCACGCCCGCCCGCACGACGAGCTGCGCGTCGGCCTGGAAGGCGGCGAACGTGCCGGGGTTCTCGGTGTCGAGCACGGCCGCGCCGCCGCGCGGGTCGAGCGCGTAGACGTCGAACGCACGCGGGTCGCGCTGGTTGGTCGCGATCAGCACGCGCTCGGGCCGCTGCGGGTCGATGGCCAGCAGCTCGACGCGCGTGTTCTCGCTGGGAGTGAGGTCGACCGGTGCCGCGCCGCCCCGCGGGTCGGCCGCGAAGAGGTGGTAGTTCTCGTCGCCGCCCGCGTCTTGCAGGTAGAGCACGCGCGCGCCGTCGGGCGACCACACCGCGTGGCGGATCGGCCGCTTGGGGTCGGCCGCGACGACGCGGTCGTCGTCCCGCCCGATCGTGCGCACCCACACCGCCAGCACGCCGTCGGAGGGCGCGAGGTAGGCGATGCGCGTCCCGTCCGGCGAGAGCGCGGGCAAGGTTCGCTCGGGATAGCCGAAGAGGACGTCGCGCGGGATCAGTTCGGTCAACGGATGCTTTCCTTTGGGACGGAGCGGTCGCGTGGGATGAGCGGCGCGGGCGAACGGCGGGTCAGTCGAAGGCGAGGCGGACCGCGGCGGCCAGGTCGCGCGCGTTCTCGGGGGTGACCAGGCGGGTGAAGCCGAGCTTCGTCGCCTCGGCGGCGCGGCGGGCGGGCTGCGACGCGGCGCGGACCTCGCCCGACAAGCCGAGCTCGCCGTAGGCGACCGTACCCGTTCCGAG
>JASLGJ010000159.1 GCA_030150085.1 Candidatus Elarobacter sp.
CACCGTCTCGCAGCCCGCGAACGCGTTCGTCAGCGCGCCGAGATCGCGCACGTCCGCGATGACGTCGGCGTCGCGCAGGTCGATCCGCACCACCTCGTGGTCGCGCGCGAGATCCGCGCACAGGGGCGTGCCGATGGTCCCGGCCGAGCCGGTCACCGCGATCTTGGCCATGGCGGCCGTCCTTCTACGGCCGTCCGCGCGGTCTTTCCGCGCCGCGCCGCGCCGGTATTCGGGGTTGACCGTACCGCTCGTATCGCCTACCGTAACAAGCACGACCTTTGTGACCGATGCGAGGAGATGGGTGTGAGAAAGCTGCTGTGGCTGCTCGTCGTGGCGTGCAGCACGATGACGGGTTCGGGATGCGGCAGCGCTGCGCACACGGGATTGCCTACGACGCCGGCATCCGGCCGCGTCATCGAGCTCTCCGACTTCGGAGCGGAGCGGAACGACGGAATTTCGCTGACGAATGCCGCGGGAGAACGATACTTCTTCGGGGATCAGCCGGTTCTGCGCTATATCCGACAGGGTCGGAGGATCTTGCTGTCCGTTCACGGTCACACCGACCAAGGACTCCCATACGTGGCGCTTCAGCCGCTGGAGGCACTGCGTACGGTCGCGGTCGTTCTGTCTGGACGACCGCGCGACGTGACGGAAGATGTCAAAGCCACCGCCCTTCGGTTTGCCGGCTCGCAGCGCCGCGCGCAGTGCAGCATCATCCCCTGGAGCCATGCCAGAGGCGTGCGAACCTTGTGCGGAGACGACCCCGGCCCGTGCGTGGACTGTTCGGGGCCGATGGCGCCCGACGGGTACCTCGCCTGCCACTACTCGAGTTACTGCGGCGGAGGCGATGGCGGGTATCCTCTCAGCGGCATCGGGATCGTCCGTTTCACGAACCCGCAGCTTTCGTGCTATTTCGATTTCGTCGGATACGACTATGCGGATTGCTATGCGGACGGGATCGACAATACGGACAACTCCGGAATACCGAACCTGCTACTGGACTACGGGTGGCTTCCCAACGAGTTCAGGGTGGATTGCGATTATTTCTCGTTCGTCTTCAGGGCCCAAGTGTTCGCGGAAGGATTCAGCTTTTCGGGTACCACGCTGATCGTACCGTTTCGCGTCGAGCCGGGAACCAGAACGACGATCCAATTCAAGACGATCTACGGCTACGGAAATTCGATCGAGTCCGAATGGTACCAGCAGTCGCGCCAAGACGCGCTCAAGGCCGTGTGCAACGGGGCGGAATGACGCTCAGCCGGGGTGACGATCGCAGCGCAGAACGAACGTGTACCGGCCCGAGTCCAGGGGCTCTTCGGCCGCGTAGCACCGTCTGGCGCCTGACCGCGCCGCGGGCGAGCAGTTCCACAGGAGGTACCGGCGTCCCGGTACGGGTGCGCTGAGATCGACCAGCACCGACCCGTCCGGGCGCTCGACCGGGACCGCCTCGCGGCCCTCACGATCCGGCTCGCCGAGCCGTGAGACGAGCTCTTCGCGGCTGTAGGTGTCCATCGGTCGGCTGCCGCCGCCGTTCAGACTCCGAGCAGGTCGAGCAGCTCGCGCTCGCGCGCGATGACGTCCGCGTTGGCCAGGGTCTGCTCGACCCGGCCGTGGACGACGATGTGGTGGCGGTCGGCGACGCCGGTCGCGAAGCGGACGTTCTGCTCGACCAGCAGCACGGTGATGCCGTCGGCTTTCATCTCCCGGATCAGCTCGCCGATGCGCTCGACGATCACCGGGGCGAGACCCTCGGTCGGCTCGTCGAGCAGCACCGTGCGCGCGCCCGAGCGCAGCACGCGGGCGATCGCGAGCATCTGCTGCTCGCCGCCCGAGAGCGTCGTGCCGCCGGCCTTGGCGCGCTCCTTCAAGTTGGGGAAGGCCTCGAAGATGCGCTCGACGCTCCAGCCGCGGTCGCCGACGATCGGGGCGAGCATCAGGTTCTCCTGAACGCTCAAGGTGCTCAAGATGCCGCGCTCCTCGGGCACGTAGCCCAGCCCGCGCTTGGCGATCTTGTCCGAGGGCAGCCCGGTCAGCGGCGCGCCGTCGAGCGCGATCGCGCCCTGGCGCGCGGGCAGGATGCCCATGATCGTGCGCAGCGTGGTCGTCTTGCCGACCCCGTTGCGGCCGACCAGCGTCGCGACCTCGCCGGTTTCGACGCTCAGCGTCATGCCGTGCAGGACGTGCGACTCGCCGTAGTACGCGTGGACGTCGCGCAGCTCGAGCATGCTCTAATGGCCTCCGCCGAGGTAGGCGCTGACGACGCGCGGGTCGGTGCGGACCTCGTCGTAGCTGCCGGTGATCAGCTCCTTGCCGCGCTGCATGACCGTCACCCGGTCGGCCAGGGTCGAGACCACCTTGAGGTTGTGCTCGACCAGCACGATCGTGCGCCCCGGCGCGATGCGTTTGACGAGCTCGACGGTGCGGTCGACGTCCTCGACCCCCATCCCGGCGGTCGGCTCGTCGAGCAGCAGCACCTTGGGGTCCTGCGAGAGCGCGATGGCCAGCTCCAGCGAGCGCTTCTTGCCGTAGGACAGGTGCGTCGCGAGGGTGTCGAGCTGGTCGTCCAGGCCGACCGCGTGGAGCGCCTCGCGGGCCGGGTCGTCGAGGACCGCGGTGACGCGGGGCGAGGCCAGCAGCCGGCGCGAGAGCGAGGTCCGGGCCTGAAGCGCGATCTTCACGTTGTCGAGCACGGTCAGGTGCGGGAAGACGCTGTTGATCTGGAAGCTGCGCACCATCCCCATCCGGGCGATCGCGGCCGGGTCGAGCTGGGCGATCTCCTGGCCCGCGAAGCGGACGCTGCCCCGGGTGGCGGGCGCGAAGCCCGACAGGACGTTGAAGAAGGTCGTCTTGCCGGCCCCGTTGGGCCCGATCACGGCGTGGACGCTCTGCTCGGCGATGTCGATCGAGACACCCCCGAGCGCGGTGAAGCCCGCGTAGACTTTGACGACGTCGCGCGTCGAGAGGATCGGCTCGGCCACGAGCGGGACTTCCGTGCCCTATGGACGTCGTCCCGCCCGAACATCAGCCGCCCGCTCACGAGCACGAGACCGTCCTCGAGGTCGAGGCCCCGCGGGTGAAGTTCGGCCGCGGAGCCATCTCCGAGGTCGGGCCCGAGGCCGCGGCCCTGGGCCTGCGCCGGGTCGCGCTCTTCACCGACCCGCACCTGGCGCGCTCGGCCTTCGTCGAGCGCGCGCGGGCCTCGCTGCGCGCCGCCGGGGTGGACGTGGCGGAGTTCGCCGATGTGCGCATCGAACCGACCGACGGCTCGTTTCGGGCCGCGGCGGAGTTCGCCCGCGCCGGCAAGGTGGACGGCTACGTCTCGGTGGGGGGCGGCTCGACCATCGACACCGCCAAGGCGGCGAACCTCTACGCCACCTACCCGGCCCCGTTCGAGCGCTACGTCAACGCGCCGCTGGGCGAGGGCGCGCCGGTGCCGGGGCCGCTCGCGCCGCACATCGCCTGCCCGACCACCTCGGGCACGGGCAGCGAGTGCACCGGGATCACGATCTTCGACTTCGTCGCGCACGAGGTGAAGACCGGGATCGCCTCGCGCCGCCTGCGCCCGACGCTGGGCATCGTCGACCCCGACGCGACCCGCACCCTGCCCGCCGCGGTCGTCGCCTCGAGCGGCTTCGACGTGCTGGCCCACGCGCTCGAGTCGTTCACCGCCAAGCCCTACACCCAGCGCCCGCGCCCGGCCGGCCCCCTGGCGCGCCCGCTCTCGCAGGGCGCGAACCCCTACAGCGACCTGGCCTGCGTCGAGGCCCTGCGGTTGCTCGGGCTCCACCTGGAGCGCGCGGTGCGCGACGCGCACGACGACGAGGCGCGCGAGGCCGTGATGTACGCCGCGACGCTGGCCGGGATCGGCTTCGGCAACGCCGGCGTGCACGTGCCGCACGGCATGGCCTACGCGGTCGCGGGCCTGGTGCGCGAGTTCCGCCCCGCGGGCTACGAGGCCGACCACGCGATGGTGCCGCACGGCATGTCGGTGATCGTCAGCGCGCCCGCGGTGGCGAAGTTCACCGCGCCCTCGGCACCGGCCAAGCACCGCCGCGCGGCCGAGATGCTGGCCGCTGACGCGGCCCGCCTCGCCGACCTCGTCGTCGTAGCGGGCCGCGTCAGCGGCCAGCATCTCGGCCGCGCGGCGGTGCTTGGCCGGTGCCGACGGCGCGGTG
>JASLGJ010000170.1 GCA_030150085.1 Candidatus Elarobacter sp.
CGCCACCTGCTCGGCGCGGCCGCGACGCCGGTCGAGCGCGAGGCGGTGCGCAAGGCCTCGCACGCGCGGGCCGACGTGACGATGCACCTGCCGATCGAGGTCGGCGACTACGTCGACTTCTACTCCTCGCTCGAGCACGCCACCAACATCGGGCGCATGTTCCGCCCCGACGCGGAGCCGCTCTTGCCCAACTACCGCCACGTGCCGATCGGCTACCACGGCCGCGCGGGGACCGTCGTCGTCAGCGGCACGCCGGTGCGCCGCCCGCACGGCCAGCGCAAGCTCCCCAGCGAGAGCGCGCCGACCTTCGGGCCCTCGCGCTCGCTCGACGTCGAGATCGAGATGGGCTGGATCGCCGGCGGGCCCGGCAACCCGCTCGGCGTCCCGGTCTCGTCGGACCTGGTGCGCGAGCACGTGTTCGGCTACGTGCTGCTCAACGACTGGAGTGCGCGCGACATCCAGGCCTGGGAGTACGTCCCGCTCGGGCCGTTCCTGGGCAAGTCGTTCGCCACGTCGATCTCGCCCTGGGTGGTGACGCTCGACGCGCTCGAGCCGTTCCGCGTCGCCGAGCCGGAGCGCGAGCCCGAGCCGCTGCCGTATTTGCGCGCGCGCGAGTCGTGGGGCTACGACATCGAGCTGGAGCTGCTGCTGCAGACGCCGCGCATGCGCGAGCACCACGAGCCGCCGCTCACCGTCTCGCGCACCAACCTGCGCGGCATGTACTGGACGGTCGCGCAGCAGCTCGCCCACGCGACCTCCAACGGCGCGACGATCCGCCCCGGCGACCTGTTCGGCACCGGGACGATCTCGCTCGCCGGCGAGCGCGCCCAGGGCTCGCTGATCGAGCTGACCTGGCGCGGCGAGAACCGCCTCGCGCTCCCCGGCGGCGAGACGCGCGGCTTCCTCGAGGACGGCGACACCGCGATCATCCGCGCCCGCGCCGTGCGCGGCGAGGCCCGCGTCGGCTTCGGCGAAGTCGTCGGCACGATCGTCGGCTGAAGCACAGGCGCGCGAGCGGCATCTGCCGTCGCGCGCCTTCCCTACGAACGCCAGCCCGGCGCGGCGCTAACCCAGCGTGCCGACGCTCTTTTCGAGCAGACTCCAAGCGGCGTCGCCGAAGTCGGCGCGTTCGCTGGCGTAGAAGGGCTTCAGTTTCGCCCGGAAGGGCGCGGTATCGACTTGGTTGATCTGCATGCGGTAGACGCGGCCCATCTTCTCGGCCAGGCTGGCGTTGGAGAGCTCCATCTCGCGCCGGTTGCTCAGGGCGTACTTGTTCATCGCGTCGCGCAGGATCGTCTGCAGGTCGGGCGGGAGGGCCTTGTACGCGTCGGCGTTGGCGACCAGCCAGAAGTTCGACCACATGTGGTTGGTCACCGAGACGTACTTCTGCACCTCGAACAGGCGGTAGGTCTCGAGGATGGTGAACGGGTTCTCCTGCGCGTCGACGACGTGGGTCTGCAGCGCGGTGTACATCTCCGAGGCGGCGATCGGGGTGGGCGCCGCGCCCAGCGTCCTGAACATGTCGACCCAGATCTTGGTGGGCGGCGTGCGGATCTTCAGGCCTTCCAGGTCGGCGACGGTGCGGATCGGCTTGGTCGAGGTGGTGATCTGGCGGAAGCCGTTGACCCACGGGCGCTCGAAGGTGACGAAGCCCTTGTCGTCCATCTGCTTGCGCACCAGCGCGCCGAGCGGGCCGTCGAAGGCGGCCAGGGCCTGGGCCTGGTTCTTGAACGCGAAACCGATGCCTTCGATCCCCGCCAGCGGCGCGACGCTGGCGAAGATGCCGCCGTAGCCGGCATAGAGCTGCATTGCGCCGCTGCGCGTCTGCGCGAGCATCGCCGGGTCGCCGCCGAGCTGGTTGTTGGGGAAGATCTCGATCCGCAGGCGGCCCTTGGAGCGCGCCAGCACCTCGTTCTTCACCCGCACCGCGTTGACGTGCAGGGGGTGGTTGAGCTGGGTCGCGTGCCCCCACTTGAAGGTGAAGTCCGCCGCCCGCGCCGGCGCGCGGACGATCGCGATCGACGCGAACGCCGCCGCCGAGCCGGCGACGAACTTAAATCGGGTCGTGGTAGCCATGGACGATCATCGCCTCGCTCTGAGCCCGTGCGTCTTTGAACTTCTGCGCTTCCGCAGGGTCCTGGGCGGCCGGTTCGGCCAGCAGCTTGGCGAGTTCCTCGTCGAAGAAGCGGCTCACCTCGGCCGCCGAGTGCATGCCGTGGTCGATCCGCTGGCGGATCATCAGCCGGTAGATGCGGTCGGTGGCGAGGTCTTCCATGTAGCCGTCGAGCAGCGAGGCGCCCAGGCCGTTCAAGTAGCCGTGGCGGTAGCGGATCACGGTGCGCACCGCGGCGCGCGTGCCCGCTTCGGTCGTCTCGCCGACGCCCGCGATCGAGGGCCGCAGGTCGGGGGTGGGGTTCGCGCCCGGCTTGCGCGCGAAGCCCTGGTTGGGCTCGGGAAACTGCGCGACCGCGATCGCGTTCTGGTCGGGGTGCCCGGTCCAGGCCCCGTCGAAGAGCGAGTTGGACTCATTGCGCTTGTCCTTTTCCAGGGCCGCGAGGGCGCGCGCGTTGAGCTCGGCGTTGGTGCGGTCGGGGAAGAGCGCGGTCATGCCGCCGATCGCGAGCAGGCCGTGCTTGTGGCAGATCTCGGGGATGCGCTCGCGCAGGTTCTGGAAGAACGCCACGTCGTGCGGGATCGTGTTGCGGTCGGGCAGCACCCAGGCGGGGTCGTCCAGGTTGAAGTGGATCAGCGAGGCCATGTAGTCCCAGCGGCCCAGGTTCAGGCCCAGGATGTGGTCGCGCAGGTTGTACGCGAACTCCTCGATCTGGTAGGCGAAGCTGTGCGCCTCGACCAGCGCCATGCACTTGATGGCGTGCGGGTCCTGGCCCTTGGCCTCGGCGACGGCCTCGAACATGTCGCGCCACAGCAGCCCTTCCTCGGCCGCCTCGGACTTCGGGATGTAGATCGTCAGCGGGTGCTTGAGCTTGGCGAAGTCCAGCTTGTAGGCCAGCAGCGCGAGGTCGAACAGCGAGGCCGAGGTGGGCTCGGCGTAGAGGCCGGCCTGCGAGAGGTGCAGCCCGCGCACCCGCGTCCACAGCACGGTCTTGGAGGGCTTGATCCCGACCACGGCGTTGCCGCGCTTCTTGTCGACGTAGGTCAGTTCGCCGTAGTACGCCGCGACCGCGTTGTCGATGCCCAGCAGGGTCGCCTCGAAGGTGTTGGCCATCGAGTCTTCCAGGTCGATCATCACCCCCGGCGCGCCGGAGTTGAGCATCTTCACCACCAGCTCGGCGTCGTCGGCCGGGCCGGTCATCTGGTTGCGCTGGTCGCGGCACCAGTCGGGCAGTTCGATCCGCCAGTCGCTCTGCGCCGCGGAGGGCTCCAGGTAGGCCGGCTTGGTGCCGGCCTGCGAGGCCGCGAGCACCTTGCGGCGTGCCGCCAGGGCTGCTTGCTGGCGTCCGGTGAACGCATCGTGGAGCGGTTTGTAGAAGGCCGCGAAGCCCTCGGGAAGGTCGCGCTCGATGGAGAACCCGGCCGGCGCCGCGCTCATCGGCGGGACGTGCTGGGTCGTGTCCGAACCGGTCTTGGTCTGCATGAGCCGGTGCTTCTCTACGGGAAGGTTCCGACCCGTGCGCCCGTAGCTCAATTGGATAGAGCAGAGCACTCCTAAGGCTAAGGTTGCCAGTTCGATTCTGGCCGGGCGCGCCATCTCAACTCCGGAACGGGTGTGCCGGACCCCGGAGCCAGCCATCGCCCGAAGCGTGTACGGTATAGCCCGCGCGCTCTCGCTGTTGGGAGCGCTGGTCGCGGCGTGCCTGTACGGGCCGGCCGCCGTGCTGCGCCTGCGCTGGGAGGACGGGGCCCTGCTGGGCGGGGCCTTCGCGGTCGCGGCGGCGCTGGCGCTGCTGCGCGCCCCTAGCGCGCACTTCGAGCGCAGCGCCCGGCCCACGCCCGACAGCGACCGGATCGGGCTGCTGGTGCCGGTGCTGCTGGTGCTGCTGGTGAGCGAGGGCTGGATCTGGGCCGCGGCCTGCAACCTGTTCGCCTACCTGGTGCACCCGCCGCGCTCGCGCCGCCGGCCGCCCTTCGATCGCCTCCTGACCGCCGCGCTGCGGGTGCCGGGCTGGTGGGCGGCGGGCTTCGCCGCCGCCTCGCTGCGGGGCGAGGTCGCGGCCGCGCCCGGCCCGCTCGCGCTGGGCGCGTTCGCGGTCGCCGCGGCGGTGCTGGTGCTGGCCATCGACCTGCTCTGGATCGACCCCCTCGCCGCCGCGCGCCAGAGCCGTTCCCTGCTGCTGGTCTGGAGCCGGCACGTCAACGACGTCGCGACCTTGGGCACGATCGCCGGCGAGGTGGTGTGGGCCTACCTGGTGGCGCGGCTGGCCTTCGCGCACGAGCCCTTCCTGGCCCTGATCGCGCTGCTCCCGCTGGTCCTGGCGGCGGCGCTGCTGGCCCGCCTGGCGCGGGTCAACGCGCGCCTGTACCGGCTCGCGCTCAGCCGCGAGGCGGTCGACGCCATGCTGCGCGCCAGCGACCCCGAGCCGCAGGTGCGCTCGCTGCTGGAGAGCGTCGACGCCCGGATCGGGCGCGAGGCGGTCGAGGTCGCGGCCTTCGGGCGCAGCGGCAGCGACCGCTGGTCGCGCCTGGTGCGGCTCGGTCCGCCCGTCGCGGCCGAGCTGGAGCGGCTCGGCGGGCGGGTCCTGCTCGAGCTCCAGGTGACCGGCGAGGACACCGTGCTCGAGCGCCCGCAGGGCGCGGTCTGCGCCTTCGCCGCGCGCGACGCGGCGGGCGGGCTGCGCGGCGCGCTGCTGGTCTTCCGGGCCGCCGGCGCGGTGGCGTACGTGACCGCGCGCGACTTCGAGCGGGCGGCGCGCGAGCTGGGCCCGCTGCTGGGCGAGTACGCCTCGATCGCCGCGACCCGCAGCGCGGCCTCGATCGACATCCTGACCGGGCTGCCGAACCGGCGCGGGGTCGGCCGCGCGCTCGACGAGGCGATGGCCCACGTCCGGGCCGGCGGCCGCTTCGCGCTGCTGCTGCTGGACATCGACCACTTCAAGTCGGTCAACGACCTGCTCGGGCACGCCACCGGCGACCGGGCCCTGGCCCGGATCGGGCGGATCATCGCCGACAACACGCGCGGGGTCGACGTGGCGGGGCGCTTCGGGGGCGAGGAGTTCGTGGTGCTGCTGCGCGACGCGTCGCGCGAGCGCGCCCTGGCGGTGGCCGAGCGGCTGCGGGCGGCGATCGAGGGCGGTGGCCCGGCCTACGCCGACGGCAAGCCGGTCACGATCTCGGTCGGGGTCGCCTACGCCCGGCCCGGCGACGGGCCGGGCGACGTGCTGGAGCGCGCCGACCGGGCCCTGTACCGGGCCAAGAACGCCGGCCGCAACCGGGTCGTCGAGTCGCCCCTGGTCGCCGCCAGTTGACCCTGGCCGAACGCTGGGCGGGCTTGGCGCTCTTCGCGCTGGCGCTGCTGCTCTACGCCGCGCTGATGTCGCTGGGCCTGGCCCAGTGGGACACCGGCGAGATGCAGACCGTGCCCTACATCCTGGGCATCGCGCACCCGCCGGGCTTCCCGCTCTACGTCCTGCTGGGCTGGGTCTGGTCGCACGCGCTGCCCTTCGGCGCGGTCGCGACCCGGCTGACCGCGCTGAGCGCGCTCTGCGGGGCGGGCGCGGTCTACCTGGCCTACCGCGCCGCGCGCGAGCTGGAGGCTCCGCCCGCCGCGGCGCTGGCCGGCGGGGCGCTGTTCGGGCTGGCCCCGCTGGTGATCCAGCACGTCACCCGGGCCGGGGTCGAGCCGCTGCTCGCCCTGTGCGTGGGCCTGGCGGTCTGCGCCGG
>JASLGJ010000193.1 GCA_030150085.1 Candidatus Elarobacter sp.
CGATCAGGTCGGCGTAGAGAAACGCCAGCACGCCGCCGAACGAGATCCCGCTCGCCCACAAGATCGCGGCCAGCGGCACGTTGCCGATCGAGCAGACGAACGACACGATCGCGATCAGCGGCCCGAGCAGCGCGTTGCCGACCAGCTGCACCCCGGGCGCCGCGCCGTGGAGGAAGAGCGCCTTCCACGCGCCGTTCGGGACAAACGCCCCGAGCAGGCCGGCGATGACGAAGCCGGCCAGCAGGTCCTTCCAGAGCATCGAGACGTCCATCGCGACGTTCTGCGCCACCGCGACCCGCGTGCCCGGATCGCGCAGCCGCTCGAGCACGCTGCGCCCTTCGCCTTCCGCCGAGCCGTGCTCGTGGCCGCCCGTCTCGTCGGCGTGCCGGCGCGCCTCTTCGACCAGCCGCTTGGGATAGGTGAGCTTCACCAGCACGCTCATCACCGCGATCAGCACCAGGCCGCCGAGCCACTCCGCGGCGGTGAACTGCCAGCCCAGCAAGAGCCACAGGATGACGCCCAGCTCCAGCACCAGGTTGGTGGACGAGAACAGGAAGGCCAGGCTGGGGATCAGCCCCGCGCCCTTCTTGAAGAGGGTCTTGCTCAGGGCGGCCGAGGCGTACGAGCAGCTCGAGCTGACCGCGCCGAAGCCGGTCGCCAGCGCGATCTCGCGCACCCCGTCGCGCCCCAGCAGCTGCTGCATGCGCTGCTTCGAGACGACCGCCTGCACGATGCCCGAGAGGGTAAAGCCCAGGACCAGGCTCCAGCCGACCTGCCAGAGCATGCCCAGGGCGAGCAGCAGCGCTTCGCCCAGCTCGTGGAGCAGCGCCATCAGAGGAAGCAGCGCGCCGTCGGTTGGTTGGTCATGAAGCGCCAGCGTAGCACTCCCCCACGGGAGGTGTCCACCCCGCCGCGCAGTGTGTTCCGCCCGGAGCGCACGCCTGGCCCCCGCCGTCTCGCTCTCGCCGGTCGAGCGTTTGGGTACGTGAGAGCGATGCCATTCATGCCGCTGGCCGTGCTGCCGATGTGGGTTTTCGGCCTTTTCTCGCTCGCGCTGCTGCTCGGCGGGGGCTCCATCGTCTACGCCTGGTGGCAAGGCGCGCTCGTCTCGACGGCCCTGTTCGTGACGGGCATCGTGATGCTCGCGCTCGCGCTACTCGGGCGCTTCGCCGTGCTGGCGCTCCACCGCGGCGGCCGCGACGACCCCTCGTGGGCGCACGATCCGCTCGCGCTGCGGGTCGAGCGGCCCGACGGCACGGTGCTGCACGTCGAGACCTCCGGGCCGCCGGACGCGCTGCCGGTCGTGCTCGTGCACGGCTGGGGCGTCGACAACCGCGCGTTCTACTACACCAAGCGCGCGCTCGCGGCGCGCCACCGTGTCATCGCCTGGGATCTGCGCGGGCTCGGCAAGTCGAGCCGGGCCGGCAGGGACGGCTACGCGCTCGACGCGATGGCCGACGACCTGGCCGCGGTCGTCGACCTGGCCGGCGCGCCCGCGGTGGTGCTCGGCCACAGCATCGGCGGCATGATCGCGCAGACCTTCGCGCGCCGCCACGCGCGGCGGCTCGGCACGGACGTCCTCGCGCTGGTGCTCGTCGCGACGACCTACACCGACCCCACCCGCACCACGTTCGGCGCGCCGCTGATGCACGCGCTCGAGCGCCCGCTCTTCACGCCCCTGATGTACCTGACCATCGCGCTGGCCCCGCTCGTGTGGGGCATGAACTGGCTCAGCTACATCAACGGCTCGCAGCTCGTCGCGACCGGGCTGAGCGGTTTCGCCGGGGCCGAATCGCGCGCGCAGCTCGACTTCGCGACGCGCTTCTTCGTCAAGTCGCCGCCCGGCGTGCTGGCGCGCGGGATGCTCGCCATGTTCGCGTTCGACGAGACCTCGTCGATCGGGAACATCGCGGTGCCGGTCCTGGTCGTGCCCGGCGACCGCGACCCGGTCTTGCTGCCGCGCGCCAGCGGTCACATCGCGGCGGTGGTGCCGGGCGCCGCGCTCGCGCCCCTCGCGCCGGCCAAGCACATGGGGTTCCTGGAGCGCCACGCCGAGTTCGACGCGCTGCTGGCCGACTTCATCGCCACGCACGCGGCGGTTCGCATTCGCGCCTAACGCGCGGCCCGGGCGGCGTCGCCATGACGCCGGCCGGTTTCCGCCGCGGCTTTACGCCGGAACGAGGCTCGGCGCGGGCGCGGGTGCTTGCGTGGCGACCGCGGCGACGACGCGCTCGGGCGCGAAGTAGTGCACCATGTGGCCCGCGCCTTCGACGAGCTCCGCGTCGCGGCCGAGCACCTGGTGCGCGAGCCGGTTCGACTGCGCGCCCGGGTTCGCGATCAGGTCGCCGCTCCCGGCGACGATCGTGACGGGCAGGTCGAGCTCGCCGTAGCGCGCCGACAGCAGCATCGCCGAGGGCACCATCAGCACCGCCTCTTCGGCCGACGCGCGCAGTTGCGAAGGGCGCAGCGAGAGCGAGAGCGGGAACCGCGCGAAGCGCTCGGGGACGGGCGCCGGGGCGAACAGCTGCTTGACGAGCAGGGGCGACATCAGGCGGCCGACGACGGGCGAGACGGTGTAGCGCAGCAGGTCGCCCAGCAGCGGGGTCGCGGGCGCGCCCTGCAGCGGCACGTCCAGCCGCAGCGAGGGGAAGTAGTAGCCCGCGAGCAGCACCAGGCGCGCGACGTCGGCGGGATGAGCGAGGGCCAGCGCGAGCGCGACCAGCGTACCCCACGAGTGAGCGACCACGGTCGGGCGCACCAGGCCCAGTTGCGCCAGCGCGGCGCGGATGAGCTCGGCCTGGGCGGCCGGCGTCCAGACCGTGCCGCGCGGGCGCTCGCTGTACCCGTAGCCCGGGCGGTCGAAGGCGATCACGCGGTGGTTCGCGGCGAGCGCGTCCAGCACGCCGCTGACCTCCCAGTCCTGCGCCGTGACGCCGTTGCCGTGCAGCAGGACGACCGGCGGGCCCGAGCCGCGCTCGACGTAGTGCAGCCGGACGCCGTTCGCCTCGACGAAGCGGCCGGTGGGCGGGTGCGCGCGCTCGGCGGCGCGGGCGGAGCGAGCGACGAGCGCCGCGGTCCCGGCCAGCGCCGCGACGGCTCCGGCGGCGACGAGGAGCAGGCGGTCGGACGGCATGCCGTCGGGTCGATCGGACTTCATCCGTACAGCGTACCCACCGGATCGTCCGGCCTGCCGCGCTGGGAGAAAGCACCGGGATCGCGCGTCCCGGCCCGGTGCTTTGGGCCGGATTCAGGAATACTTCACGCTCGGATGCTATGAAGCAGCGATGGAGATGCTCATCAGGCTGGCGGTCGCGCCGTTTCTGGGTGGCCGCGCGGCCGCGGGGCTGTTTCTCTTGCGGGTGATCGTGGGGCTCGCGTTCGCGTTCCACGGCTATCCCAAGATCCAGCACCCGGCGAGCTGGATGACGCTGGGCATGGGTCCGCACGCGTTCGCGCCGAGCTGGCTGCAGGCGGTCGTCGCGGTGGTCGAGTTCGGCGGCGGCCTGGCCCTGATCGCGGGCCTGGCGACCCCGCTGGTCGCCGCGCTGATCTTCTGCGACATGCTCGTCGCGATCCTCAAAGTGCACCTGCCCGGCGGCGGGCGCTTCGTCGGCGGCCCGGGCTCCTACGAGCTGCCGCTGGTCTACCTGGTGACGATGGCCACCCTCATCCTCACCGGCCCCGGCACGATCTCGCTCGACCGGCTGATCGCCCGGTCGCGGCACGATTCGAGCGGCCTCCGCCCGCGCTAGCGAGCCCCGCCCCGAAAGCGAGCAGGGCCACACCGCCCGCACAGGCGCCGCCTCGCCGCTCGGCCAAGAGTTAGGTGTGCCGAAATCGAGTGTTTGGTGTGCCTCGCTCGCGCTGCTGGCCTTCGTGGTCGTTCTGTTCCTCGGCGTGGCCCCGCTGCGCGCCAGCGCGGACGCCGACGCGATGCCGGCGGGCGTCGACCCGACCACGGTCGGGCTGCAGCCGCTGCGCGAGCCCGTCGCGGCCGCGACGCCCGCCCCGGGCGAGTCGCGCCTGCGGCGGCGCGAGGACGGCACCTTCCAGGCCGTCCCCGACACGGCGGGCGGGACGGCGACCTTCCACCTCGTCGCGCGCGAGGCGCCCTGGACGCTCAAGCCCGGGCTGACCGTCATGGCCAAGACCTACGACGGGGTGGTGCCCGGTCCGACCCTGGTCGTGCGCCAAGGCCAGCGCGTCGTCATCGACTTCCGCAACGCCATGACCGTCGCCGACACGCTGCACCTGCACGGCATCCACGGCATCCCCGAGACGATGGACGGCGTGGCCGGGATCTCGCAGCCGATGGTCGAGCCGGGCGGGCGCTTTCGCTACGCGTTCACGGCGAACCAGGCGGGGACGTTCATCTACCACAGCCACGACAACGAGGAGATGGTCAACAGCGGGCTCTACGGCGCGATCGTGGTGCTGCCCGCGCACCCGCGTCCCGAGGAGCGGGTGCAGCGCGACGACGTCGAGATGCTCTCCTCGTGGTCGATCCAGAACACGACCGAGAACCACTTCACGATCAACGGCAAGGAGTACCCGGCGACCGCTCCGATCGAGGTCCGCAAGGGCGACCGCGCGCGCCTGCGCTGGATCAACATGTCGTCGGAGAACATGCACACCATGCACACCCACGGTCACGACCAGCTCGTGATCGCGCGCGACGCGCAGCCGGTCGGGGCGCGCGACCTGGAGGACACGGTCATGCTCGGGCCCGGGCAGCGGCTCGACACGGTGATCGTCGCGAACCAGCGGCCCGGCACCTGGGCCGTGCACTGCCACGTGCTCGACCACACCGAGGACGGGATGGGCATGCCGGCCGGGCTCGTCACCGCGATCCACTACGCGGGCACGCCGGACAAGCTCGCGCTGATGGGCGCCGCGATGCACCGCCACATGGCCGACTCGTCCAACGGCAACCCGCAGGGTCCGCTCTCGTTCGGGACGACCGCGCTGCTGGGCGCCTTCGCCGGCCTCTCGATCTTCCTCGGGCTGCCGATCGCGCGGGCGCGCCGGCTCTCGCCCGCGGCGATCGGCGCGCTCAACGCGCTGGCCATCGGCATTCTCGTCTTCCTGATCGTCGAGATCGCGAACAACGCCACAGCGCCGCTGGTGCGCTCGCTGGCGAGCTGGCACCGCGGCACGACCGGGCACGGCGCGCTCTCGCCGCTGCCGCTGGCGATGCTGATCGCGTACGTGGGCGGGCTGCTGGTCGGGCTGGTCGGGCTGGGCGTGGCGGCCGCGCGGATGGCGAAGGCGGGCGCATCCGCGCCGGGCGCCGAGAAGCCGCTCGTGCTGGCCGGCATGATCGCGGTCGGGATCGGCGCGCACAACTTCGCCGAAGGCCTGGCGATCGGCTCGTCGGCCGCCACGGGCGCGACCGCGATCGCGTTCGGCCTGATCGTGGGCTTCGCGCTGCACAACGCGACCGAGGGGTTCGGGGTGGCCGCACCGCTGGCGGGGCGCGGCGCGACGCCGACCTGGGCCCAGATCGGGCTGGCCGGCGTGGTCGCGGGCGGGCCGACGCTGCTGGGCACGATGATCGGCTACCACTTCACCTCGCCGGTCCTGCAGGCGTTCTTCCTCACCACCGCGGTGGGCGCGCTGGTGTTCGTGGTCGGCGAGCTGTGGGGCGTGCTCAAGCGCAGCGGGCTGACGGTCGTGTCCAGCTCGATGCTCGCGGCGGGCTTCGTCGTCGCGCTCGCGACCGAGGTGCTGCTGGACTTCGCGCAAGGGTAGGCGAAGCGCCCCTCATGCAGTCGTCCCCGGTCGCGAGCTCGGGCCGCGTCAAGGCTTCGGCGTGCCTGGTGAACCGGCACGGCGCGCAGGCCCGCGAGATCGCCGACCTCGCCCAGATCAGCGACATCCTCGCGGAGCCGGACTCGTTCGTCTGGCTCGACGTCGCCGACCCCGGGCCCGACGACCTCGAGCTGATCCAGGAAGAGTTCGGGCTGCACCCGCTGGCGGTCGAGGACGCGGTCAAGGCGCACCAGCGGCCCAAGCTCGAAGCCTACGACGACGCCTGGTTCATCGTCGTGCACGGCGCCACGCGCGACGGCGACGAGCTGCGCATCCATGAGATCGCGATCTTCGTCGGCGCGCGCTACGTCGTCACCGTGCGCGACGAGCCGCTCTACCCGGTCGACGAGATCCAGCGCCGCTGGCACGGCGGCAACGGGGTCGGCGGCGGCGCCGGCGCGCTGCTCTACACGATCCTCGACACGGTCGTCGACGGCTACACCCCGATCGCCGAAGCGTTCGAGGACCGGGTCGAGGTGCTCGAGGGCGAGCTGCTGCGGCGCGGCACGCGCACCGAGAGCGTGCTGCTCGAAATCTACGAGATGAAGAAAGACCTGCACCGCTTCCGGCGCGCGGTGGTGCCGATGCGCGACATCCTGACCCCGATCATGCGCGGAGACGTCAGCCTGCTGCCGCGCCGCGACCTGCCCTACTTTCGCGACGTGTACGACCACGTGGCGCGGGCGGTCGACCAGCTCGACGACGCGCGCGACCTGGTCAACAACGCGCGCGACACGCACATCTCGATGGCCTCGAACCGCCAGAACGAGGTCTCCAAGCAGCTCACGATCGTCGCCACGGTGTTCCTGCCGCTGACCTTCGTCACCGGGTTCTTCGGGCAGAACTTCGGCTGGCTGGTCGACCACATCACCGGCCTGGAGGCGTTCCTCGTGCTGGGCGTGGGGAGCGAGATCGCCGCGGGCGCTGCGCTGCTGTGGTACTTCCGCTACAAGCACTGGTTCTAAAGCCGAGCCCGCGCCTCGCGGGTGGCAGCGCGCCCTTCTGTACGGTTGCGTACTGTGTTCGGTTTCGGACCGACGGATGTGGTTGCTCGTGATAGGCTCGACGCGGCCCTCCATCGACTCGGCTTGCCGCCGAGCGGAAATCGAGCAATGTGTCCGACGCGTACGAGGGCGGGAACCTCCTCCTCGATGGCCTTCCGTTAGCCGAGCGATCCGTCTTTCAGGGTGCGCTGCACGTCACGTCCTTCACGCTGCGCGAGCAGGTGACGATGCTGGGCGAGCCGGTGCGCGAGGTCATCTTCCCGATCGACGCCGTCTTCTCGATCGTGGCCCTGCTCGGGAGCGACTCCGAGGCGGAGGTCGGCACGGTGGGCCGGGAAGGATTCGTGCCGGTCGAGACGGTCGCGCACGTGCCGCTCGCCCTGCGCTCGACGTTCTGCCAGATTCCGGGCCGGGCGGCGGTGATGCAGCGCGCGGCGTTCGAGCGCTCCTTCACGGCGGGCGGCACGTTCGCCGGCCTGGCTCTGCGCCATGCCGGCGCGCGGCTGTTCATCTCCGAGCAGATGACGGCGTGCAACCTCGTTCACAGCATCGTGCAGCGCTGCGCGCGCTGGCTGCTGATGACGCGCGACCGGGTAGGCCGCTCCGACTTTCCGCTCACGCACGAGTTCCTGGCCCTGATGCTGGGCGTGCGGCGGGCCGGCGTGACCGAAGCGGCCGGCCAGCTCCAGGCCATGGGCGCGATCCGCTACCGGCGCGGCAACATCGCCCTGGTCGACGAGGCGCTGCTGGCGAGCCAGTCGTGCGAGTGCTATGCCGCGACCAACGCGGTCCTGGAAGCGGCACTCGAGCGCTCGTCGGTGCGGGGCGCGGTCGCGGGAGGAGAGCGGCGGGTATAAGCGGGCCATGGTGAGGCGGGGAGGCGCGTGAACGACCGCAGGCAGCAAGCGCAAGCCTACGAGGGCGGCAATGCTTTCCTCGACGGCCTGCCGGTCGGCGAATGCCGAGCCCTCGCCGGCGACCTGCGGGTCGTGGAGTTCGAGAGCCGCGAAACGATCTTGACCCGCGGCGGGGCGATCGAGCGCATCTACTTCCCGATCGACGCGCTGTTCTCGATCACCGCGGAGCTGCGGCGCGAAGAGAGGACCGACGTGTACGAGGTCGGGATGGTGGGGCGGGAAGGCATCGTCGGCTTCGAGGCCGCGTTCGGCTCGCCCGAGTCGCGCCGCTTCGTGCTCAGCCAGGTCGCCGGCCGGGCGGCGGTTCTGCCCTGCCGGGCGCTGACCCGGCGGGCCCGGGCGAGCACCGCGCTCCTCGATGCGATCCACGCCTACGTGCTGCAGCGCATCTATGCCGCGGAGCAGCTCGTCGGGTGCAGCTTCGCGCACAACCTGACCCAGCGCGCCGCGCGCTGGCTCGCGACCGTGGCCGACAAGGTGGGGCGCGCGGAGTTCGTCCTCTCGCGCGAGTTCCTGGCGATGATGCTGGCCATCGAACCGGCCGCCGTCCCCGCCGCGCTGGCGGGCTTGCGGAGCGCGGGCGCGGTGCGCTACGACCGCGACGAGGAGCTCACCGTCCTGCGCCCGCACGCGCTGCGCGAAGCGGCCTGCGAGTGCTACGAGGCGCTGCGCGAGCACGGCGACGTCCGCTCCGGTCTGCGCGCCGACGGCTCCGGGTGAGCGCCGCTCAGCGCAGCGAGGCGGCGAAGGCCGTCCGGCAGGCTTCGTAGCACTCGCACGAGGCCGCCTCCAGCAAGGCCCGGCTCGCGATCGTGACGGTGCCGCGGTGGTACTCGATCGCGCCCGAGCGCTGCAGCGACTCGGCCGCCTCGGAGACGCCCGCCCGGCGCACGCCGAGCATGATCGCCAGGAAGTCGTGGGTGAGCGCAAAGCGCGTCGCGTCGACGCGGTCGGCCGTCATCAGCAGCCAGCGCGCGCAGCGCTGGATCAGCGCGTGCTTGGCGTTGCACGCCACGAACTGCTGCGTGCTGAAGAGCGTCGCGCC
>JASLGJ010000194.1 GCA_030150085.1 Candidatus Elarobacter sp.
CCCCAGGTGAGCTGCGTGCCGGGCAGCCACTTGAAGAGCGCCGCGACGACCGGGGCCAGCATCGCGCCGCTCATGAGCGCGACGCCGGTGCGCACGCCGCCCGCCGCCAGGACGCCGCGCGCGCCCGCCGCGTGGACGAGCTGCGAGAACGCCGCGCTGCCGAAGATCAGCGCGCTCACCGCGGCGATGACGCAGACCGACAGCGCGCCCGCCACGACGAACGACGCGGCGGTGGCCGCCAGGCCGGCGCTGCGCCGGCGCGGGGTGTTCCACATGACGTGCAGCGCGCGCTGCAGCGCGTAGAACAGGCGCGAGCCGGCGAACAGCGCGATCAGCACGGAGAGCGAGGTCATCAGCGCGCCGTTGCTCGCGGCGCGGGCGTTTTCGGCCACCGCCTCGAGCGAGCGCACCGCGCCGTGCCCGACCAGCGGCACGATCGCCAGCGCGAGGCCGTGCACGACCGTCGCGCGCCCGCCGAAGGTCTCCGCCACGCGCAGCGAGATCACCAGCAGCGGCCCCAGCGCGAGGGCCGCGAAGGCCGCCATCGCGGCCGCGAACAGCCAGCCGTCGTCGGCGTTCCACTTCGCGTAGGTCTTGCGTACGAGCCGCGCGCCGATGCCGAGGATCATCGGCTCACGACTCTACCCACGCAGACGGGGCGAACCCTCGGGCGGCTCCTACTTCTTGAAGGGACTCGCGAAGCGCGGGTCGGCGAAGAACGCGGGATCGTCCAGCGTCGCGAGAAAGGCGACCAGCGCCGCCTTGTCCGCCGGCGAGAGGTGCAGCTGGAGCGGGACGCCGTTGCGGGTGAGGCGCGGGTCGAGCGCCGGCCCGGCGAGGACGCCGCTGTCGTAGTGGTCGACGACCTGCGCGAGGGTCGCGAACCGGCCGTCGTGCATGTACGGGCCCTGCCCGCCGTTCTTGAGCGAAGGCGACTTGAAGACGGTCGTTTGGCCGGCGTCGAGCCCGTTGCTCCTGGAGTTGGCGCTCAGCGCGAACGTCGGCGGAACGTGGCAGCCCGCGCACCCGACGCCGCCCTGGCCCGGCGGCGCCATGAAGAGATGCCGGCCGCGGTTCTCTTGCGCGCTGAAGTTCGGCAGGTCGGCGTCCAGGTTCTTGGCCGGCGCGGCCGGATCGTAGACCCGCGCGTAGCCGGCGTCCCAGCGGCTGCCGGTCGTCACCATGCTGCGCTCGAACTGCGCGACCGCGTTCTGGATGCGCGTCTGGGTGATAGCCGGATCGCCGTAGACGAAGCGGAACAGCTCGGGATAGTACGGGAGCGCCGCCATCTTGGAAGTCAGCGCGGGGAAGCCGCCGTGCGCGCCGTCCCAGCCCATCTCGTTGACGGTCGTGAGCGGGCCGGCGACCTGCGCCTCGACCGATGCCGCGCGCTTGTCCCAGAACATCGAACCGGGCGCGTAGTAGCGCGCGTTGCCCAGCCGCATGGCGTGCTTGGCGGTGAGCGAACCGAGGACGACGCCTTGGCTGAAGCGCGCGCCGTCGCCGAAGCCGATCCGCTGCTGGTGGCACGACGCGCACGAGACGGCCCCGGTCGTGCTGAGCCGTGTATCGTTGAAGAGCACCCGACCCAGCGTCGCGCCCGCATCGGTGACGGGGTTCGCGGCCGGCGTGTTGTCCGCCGCGCGAACCGCCCCGTCATAGAAGACCGGCAGTGCCGGGCGCGCGTAGTTCGCCAGGTGCGCGAGGTCGAGCGCCAGGTACGCGGCGGACGCGGATGAGAGACTGGGAGCGGTGGGCGTCGGAACCGGCGTCGGCGTGGGTTTCGGGGGCGGCGAGCTGGGCGGCCTCGCGGGCGGGGGTGCCGCAGCGGCCGGAATCAGCGCGCTATGGTCCGGGGTGCGGTCCGGCAGGGCGGAGCTTCCGCCGCCGCCCCCGCAGCCGGCCACGGCAGAACCCAAGACGACCAGCGCGCACATCCGTGCCGCACGCAACATCCCGATCACGCGAACTCTCCAACCGCGCCGTCCGGAAGTACCGGCTCGGCGCGACGTTCAGGCGGTTGCTCGCCTGTTATGGAGAGACACGCTGCGACTCCCTGCGCAGCATCCTCGACTGTGCGCTACGACACGCGGTCCCTACCCCGGCTCGCCCTCGAACAGCTTGCCGTAGCGGTCGCGCAGCTCGCGCTTGAGGAACTTGCCGACGCCGGTGCGCGGGATCGCGTCGAGGAACACCACCCGGTCGGGCGTTTGCCACTTGGCGAGCTTGTCGCCGAGCCAGGCGCGGATCGCGTCCTCGTCGGCGTCGTGGCCTTCGCGCAGCACCACCGCGGCGACCGGGCGCTCCTGCCACTTGGGGTGCGGGATGCCGAACACGCAGGCTTCCTTGAGCGAAGGATGGGCCATCAGCGTGTTCTCCACCTCGACCGAGGAGATCCACTCGCCGCCCGACTTGATGAAGTCCTTCACCCGGTCGACGATCTCCATGTAGCCGTACTCGTCGACGGTGCAGACGTCGCCGGTGTGGAACCAGCCGTCGGGCTCGAACGCAGCCGCGGTCGCGCCGTCGTTCTTGTAGTACTGGCGGGTGACGGCGTAACCGCGCACCAGCAGCTCGCCACGCGACACCCCGTCGGCCGGCACGTCGTTGCCGTGGTCGTCCACCAAGCGCCAGGCGACGATGGGCGAGAACGCGCCCTGCTTGTAGCGCTCCTGGCGCTGCAGGTCGGGCTTGTCCTCGAGCTCCGCGAGCGTGGTGCCGATCGAGCCGATGGGCGACATCTCGGTCATGCCCCAGGCGTGCACGGCCTCGATGCCCAGCGTCTCGAGGTCGTCGAGGAGCGACTTGGGCATGGCCGAGCCGCCGATGATGACGCGGCGCAGCGCGGGCAGCGTCTTGCCCTGCGCCCGCAGCATGTCACGCACCGCCATCCAGACCGTCGGCACGCCGGCCGAGATCGTCACGCGCTCGGTCTCGCACAGCTCGATCACGCCGGCCGGGTCGAGCCGCTCCATCGGCATGATGAAGTCCGCGCCGACCATCAAGCCGGCGAAGGGCGAGCCCCAGGCGTTGACGTGGAACATCGGCACGATCGGCAGCAGCCGGTCGCGCTCGACGATGCCCAGCGCGTCGGCCAGGCCGATCGCCAGCGCGTGGATGTAGGTCGAGCGGTGCGAGAACAGCACGCCCTTGGGGTCACCGGTCGTGGCCGAGGTGTAGCACAGCAGCGCGGCCGCGTTCTCGTCGACGTCGGGCCAGTCGTAGCTCTCGGGCTCGGCGGCGAGCAGCGCCTCGTAGTCCAGCGCGCCCTCGAACAGCTCGGGCCCCTCGCCCATCACGACGAACGTGCGCCCGGCATCGGGGGCGAGCGCGTGCGCCGGTTTGATCGCCTGGACCAGCGAGCCGTCGAAGAAGATCGCCTTGTCCTCGGCGTGGTCGAGCACGAAC
>JASLGJ010000221.1 GCA_030150085.1 Candidatus Elarobacter sp.
AGCGTGGTGCGGGCGCGCCAGTCCGGGCCCAGCGCGTCGAGCGCCGCGCTGCCGACCACCCGCGTCAGGGTCGAGGCGGGCTGGAACGCGTCGTCGGCGTTGCGCGCGTAGAGCGCCCGCCCGTCGCGCGCGTCGACGGCCAGGATGCCGACGTGCGCGCCGCGCACCGCCTGGGCGCCGGCCAGCATGGCGTCGAGGTTGGCCGCCAGCGAGCCGATCTCGGCCTCGCTCCAGGGCGCTCCCGAGGCCTGCGGCTTGGGCACGTCCGCGCCCAGGCTGCGGTCGACCGCCCCCGCCGGCGCCGCGAACGCCACGCTCGCGATCGCGAGACCCAGGATCGCGGCACGGTGGTCCGTACCGCAGCGGAGGCGCCAACGGCGCCGCAGCCGAGGAACGGACATCACGCGGCGGCGCGTTCGGCGCAGCGGCGGGCGATGAAGGTCGCGACGTCGCTGGGCAGCGTGCCGCGCCCGAAGCCGGCGTCGTAGCCCAGCTCGGCGGCGAGCAGGTTGGTCACCCGCGGGCCGCCCGCGATCAGCAGGGTGCGCTCGCGCAGGTTCTCCGCCTCGAGCAGCTCGGCCAGGGCGGTGAAGTTCGCGATGTCGCTGCCCTTCTGGGTGACGACCTGCGAGGCCAGGATCGCGTCGACCGCGCGCTCCTTGGCGAAGCGCACCAGGTCCTCGACCGCGATCTGGCTGCCCAGGTTGAAGACCTCGAAGCCGTGGTAGCGCTCGAGGCCGTAGTCGCCCTTGTAGCCCTTCATGTTGAGGATCGCGTCGATCCCGACGGTGTGGGCGTCGGTCCCGATGCAGGCCCCGACGACCTTGAGCGGGCGCCCCACGCGCTTGGCGATCAGCTCGTCGACGGCGTCCATCGAGAGCGCGTCGCGCGTCGCCGCGGGGGCTTGGATGGTCGAGACGTCGATCGCGACCGGCGTGCGCGCGTAGACCACGAAGAACGAGAAGCCGGCCGCGATCGGGCGGCCCTCGACCACGCTGACGTCGCCGAATCCCATCTTGCCGACCAGCTGGCGCGCCGCCTCGTCGGCCGCCTCGCTCCAGGCGATCGGCAGCGTGAACGAGAGCTGCACCGCGCCGTCGTCGAGCGTGTCGCCGTACGGTTTGACCAGGCTCATGGGGCCAGTGTTCAGCGGCCGGACGGGCTTTCCGCCCGCGGTTCGTTCGTTCGGCGGAACGGGCGAACGGCAGGGAGCGCCGCGCGCGCGCGGGACTAGCACGGCATGCGACAATCGCGGCCCGCGGGCGGGGAACGGTCGATACCGCGCACGATCTGGGCGCTCTGGCTGCAAGGCTGGGAGGAGGCGCCGGAGATCGTCCGGGCCTGCCGCGCGACGTGGGAGAGTCTCAACCCCGGCTGGTCGTTTCGCCCGCTCACCCGGGCCTCGCTGAGCGCGCTGCTCGGTCCCGACGCGCTGCGCTGCGTGAGCGGCGCGCGCGAGCTGCCGCCCGAAGCGCTCAGCGACGTGGTGCGCATCGCGCTGCTCGAGCGCTACGGCGGGGTGTGGGCCGACAGCACCACGTACTGCCTGCGGCCGCTCGACGCGTGGCTGCCCGGCGCGACGACGAGCGGCTTCTTCGCCTTCGCCAAGCCCGGCCCGGACCGCATGATCTCGAGCTGGTTCCTGGCCGCCGCGCCGGGCAACCCGCTGGTCGCGCGCTGGGCGGCGCGCACGCGCGCGTACTGGGACGGGCGCGCCGAGCGCGACCACTACTTCTGGTTCCACCACCTCTTCGCGGCCTGCTACGCGGACGACGCGGCGTTCCGCGCCGTCTGGGACGCGACGCCCGAGATCCTCGCCGGCGGCGCCTGCGTCTACGAGCCGTACCCGGAGAACCTCTGGGGCCCGGCCTCCGAGCGCGACCGGCGCCTGCTCGAGCAGCCGTCGGTGCCGCTGGTGAAGCTGACCCGCCGCCTTCCGCCGGGCGAGTACCCGCCCCAGTCCGCGCTGCGCTACCTGTGCGAGCGCGCCTTCGCCGAGCACCCGCGCGCGCCCGAACGGCCGGCCTGGCTGCGCTCGCTGCGGTCCCTCGCGCCGCGCGCGTTCGGCGGGAGCCGGAACGGCTAGCGTGCGCGCCGCGCCGCGCGCGCTGCTGGTGGCCTGGTACGGGTCGTTCGCGGGCGCCGGCACGATCGGCGACGCGCTCGCCCTGCGCAGCGCGGTGACGCGGCTCGCCGCCGCCGGCCACGCCGTGGCGCACGCCAGCGCGCACCCCGTCGAGGTGCCCGGCAGCCGGCGCGTCGACCTCGCGCAGGCCCGGCCGGAGGACGTCGACGCGCTGCTCTTCGTGTGCGGGCCGATCATTCGCGGCCTGCCGCAGACGCACGCGCTGTTCGCGCGCTTCGCCGCCGTGCCCAAGCTCGGCGTCGCGGTGAGCCTGTTCCCGCCCGGTCATCCCAGCCACGACGATCCCTTCGACCGCGTGCTGGCCCGCGAAGGGCGGCCCGAGCGCTTCGAGGACGTCGCCATCGCCGCGCCGCCCGACCCCGCGCTCGCGCCGCGCGGCGACCCGCGCTTCACGGTCGGGATCGTGCTGCGCGGCCCGCAGGGCGAGTACGGCCCCGAGCGCAGCCTGCACGCGCGCACCGAAACGACGGTGCGCGCGGCGGCGGACGCGCTCGCGCGCGCGCGCGGCGGGCGCGTGCTGGAGATCGAGAACCACCTGGCGCGCGCGGGCATCGCGCCGGCCGCGATCGAGTCCCGGTACGC
>JASLGJ010000275.1 GCA_030150085.1 Candidatus Elarobacter sp.
CCGCGGGCGCGCACGTCCGCCGCCAGCGGCTCGACGAAGCGCGGCCCGGGCGGGCCGTCGAGAAAGCCCGCCCGGCTGGCGTCGCGCGAGCTCGCGAAGTAGGCCATCACGCGCAGCATCGCCTCGGCCGAGATGCGCTCCACCGGGGTGAAGTTGAGCGCCAGCGCCATCGGCGCGAAGAACGTCTGGAGCATGTGCTCCGACATCCGCCGCCGGCGGTGCCACTGCGCGTAGGTGATCGCGTCCTGGGCGTCGGCGTAGCGCTGGTCGCCCATCAGGATCGGCAGGGTGCCGGTCGCGAAGAGCAGCTTCTCCCAGTGGTTGAACACGTAGCGCGCGTTGAGCACCGCGCCGATCCCGTTGAAGGGCGAGGGCGCGTCGACGAAGCGGAACTCCTCGTAGACCGGCTTGCCGTTCCAGC
This sequence comes from Candidatus Elarobacter sp., assembly GCA_030150085.1. Lineage (GTDB taxonomy): Bacteria > Vulcanimicrobiota > Vulcanimicrobiia > Vulcanimicrobiales > Vulcanimicrobiaceae > Vulcanimicrobium. The sequence goes on from JASLGJ010000275.1 coordinate 422, forward strand.
GCGGCGAGAAGCCGGGCGGCATGGCCCAGGTCAGCGCGTGGGGCTGCCACAGCACGTGGTGCGCGATCCCCACCTCTTTGAGCAGGGCGTGGAGGGCCGAGTAGCCGCCGAAGAAGGCGTGCAGCCCGGTCTCCAGGACGTCGCCGTCGCGGTCGCGCCACGACGAGAGCTTGCCGCCCAGGACGGGGCGCTTCTCCAGCACGACCGCGCCGCGGCCCGCGTCGGCCAGATATCGAGCGGCGGCGAGGCCGGCCGGGCCGCCTCCCACGATCAACGTGTCAACCATCAGCCTATTCGACGTATCTCACGGCGGAGAGTGCCCGGGCCGTGACGGGACGCTCCCGCCCGGTCCCGAACTTCACGTTTCGGACCAGTCCTACGTACGCCCATTTCCGCCGAAGGTTGTAGCTCCCGCTTCATGGCCGCCCCCATCGCGATCACCCCGACCACCAACATCCGTGCGCTCGTCGAGGAGCTGCCGGTCGCCGAGGAAGTCCTCCAGGAGTTCGGGCTGCACTGCTCGGGCTGCGCGGTCAACAAGTACGAGACGATCGAGAAGGGCGCCGCCGCGCACGACCTGCGGGTCAAGCCGATCATCGCCGCGCTGAACCAGGCCCGCCTCTCGGGCCGGGTCCCGACGATCATGAACCAGGACAAGACGCCCCAGCGGCGCGCTCCGGGGGCCTTCGCCCGGCGAGCCAAGTTCGGCCGCGTCGTCCCGATCATGTCGGGCAAGGGCGGGGTCGGCAAGTCGCTCACCACCGCCCTGCTCGCGGTCGGGCTGCGGCGGGCCGGCAAGAAGGTCGGTATCCTCGACGCCGACATCACCGGGCCTTCGATCCCGCGCCTGTTCGGCCTGACCACCCCGCTGGGGCTGGAGTCCGATCCCAACTCGCCGCCCGGCCAGCCGCCCAAGCCGCTGATGGTGCCGGCCATGTCGCGCTCGGCGATCCAGGTCGTCAGCTCGAACCTCCTGACCGACAAGGAGGACACGGCGATGATCTGGCGCGGCCCGATCCTCTCGGGCGTGATCCGCCAGTTCTACGAGCAGGCGCTCTGGGACGACCTCGACTACCTGCTGATCGACCTCCCGCCGGGCACCTCCGACGCCCCGCTGACCGTGCTCCAGTCGCTCACCGTCGACGGGATCGTGCTGGTCACCATGCCGCAGCGGCTGGCGACGATGATCGTCCGCAAGGCCGCCAACCTGGTCCACCAGCTCGGCAAGCCCATCGTGGGCGTGATCGAGAACATGTCGTACTTCGTGGCACCCGACACCGGCAAGCGCTACGACATCTTCGGCCCGTCCTACGCCGAGCAGGTGGCGGAGCTGGCCGAGGCCCCGCTGCTGGCCCGCCTGCCGATCGACCCCAACCTGGTCGCGATGGCCGACGCAGGGCGGGTCGAGGAGATCGACGACCCGCTCGTCGACCAGCTCGCCGCGGCGCTGGAAGGCGTGATGGCGGCCCGCCCCGCCAAGCCGCCCGAGACCATCTCGATCATCTGAGCCGGGCGGCGCGCTCCCACCCACGAAAATCGAGCGCGGCGGTACCCGGACGGTCTGCACGGCGAGCGCATGTTTCCTCGTTCGTGGGGCGATCCGGAGGGTGCTATGCTGGCGCATGGACTTCGTGACGACGATCGCCCCGGCCGATCTGGTCGGCATCAAGCTGGTCGCTGAGTCGAACCAGTTCGCGGTCTACGCGACCGGCTGCGACACCTATCTGCTGGTGCAGCGGCACGCCGGAAGGCCCTGGACGGGGATGCTGCTCTCGGGCGACGGGCTGTTCCGGGTGAGCTGCCTGCTGAGCGAGGCGACGCGCGATCTCTACCGCCAGGTGGCCGCGCAGCTGTCGCCCGCGAACCGCCCGCTGCCGACGTACGAGCCGGCGGAGCGCGTCTCGACGAACCATCGCGCGGTGCGCGGCGAAGCGGCCGAACGGCGCGAGCTGTATGCCGACGACCTGACCGAGGAGCGCATGATCACGCCGCTCGCGCGCGACGAGCTGGCCGCGACGCTGCAGCTCGATCCCGACCAGGAAAGCGAGGGCGTCGGCGAGCCGCTGACCCGCCCGCTCTCGTACCCGCGCTAGCGGGTCAGACGCGTTCGGTCTGCTCCACGATGTAGTCCACGACGTCTTCCAGCTTGCCGTTGCGGGCGAAGGCATCGCGCTGGCGGGCGGCGCCGTTGCCGCCCTCGACCACGGCCTGCACCAGCGCCGCGACCTCTTCGTAGTCGCCGGCTTCTTCCAGGGCATCGCGGACGTGCGCCAGCAGCGACTCGACCAGCTCCGTGGCGGGGACGGTGCGGCCTTGCTGGAGGTCGATCAGCTCGTCGGCCAGGCCGTAGCGGGCCGCGCGCCAGTGGGCCGCGCGCAGCAGCTCGGGCCGCGCGTGCTCGTACGGCGTGCCGCGCTCGTGCTCCAAGTACGCGGTGCGGGCCAGCCCGCGCACGAGGCCGGCGATCATCACGGCCTCGTCGACCGTCATGCAGATGTCGGTGACGCGGAACTCCAGGGTCGGAAAGCGGCCCGAGGGGCGCACGTCCCAGTAGATCTTGGTCTCGTCCTCGATCATGCCGACGCCGGTCAGCGCGGCGATCAGCGCGTCGTACTCGTCCTTCGAGGCGAAGGGCAGCGGCGGGCCCGAGAGCGGCCAGCGCGACCACAGCTCGGTGCGGTAGCTCGAGTAGTCGGTGTCGTCGCCCAGCCAGAACGGGGAGTTCGCGGCCAGCGCGAGCAGCGGCGAGAGCCGCGCGCGCACCCGGTTCATCACCTCGATCGCGACCTCGCGCTCGGGGATGCCGACGTGGACGTGGCAGCCGAAGATGACCGTCTCGTTGGCGATCTGGCCGAGGTTGCGGGCGATCCCGCGGTAGCGCGGCTTGGGCGTGATGGCCTGCTCGGACCAGCGCGAGAACGGGTGCGTGCCGGCGGCCGCGATCCGGCTGCCCGCCGCCCGCGCCGCGTCGATCACGCCCGTGCGCGCCTCGCCCAGCGCCCGCCGCACGTCGCCCAGCGTCGCGCAGACGGGGGTCGCGATCTCGATCATCGAGAGCTGCAGCTCCGGCTGCACCGCCTCGCCCAAGGCCTCCTCGGCCGCCGGGAGCACGCGCTGCTGCCGCTGCACGAGCCCGCGCGTGACGGGGTCGACGATCTGGTACTCCTCCTCGACCCCCATGGTGAACGTCTCGATCCCCAGCGCCATCCTACGACTCTTCCCCGCGCGTGGCGCCGTTCACCCTGACCGCCGGCTCACGCCGTCCGGTCGGTCTTCACGACACCGCCTGCTCGCTACCCGGCCACTTTGACGCCGTCGGCCCAGGTTTCGGCGACCCGCACGCCCTCGAACGAGCCCTGCGCGATGGGGTCGCCCTCGAGCACCACGAAGTCGGCCGCGTAGCCGGGCGCGAGCCGGCCGGTGTGCGTCTCGGCGTGGCCGAAGCGGGCCGCGTCGTAGGTGTACATCAGCAGCGCGTCCTCGGCGCTCAATCGTTCGCCGGCGTTGTGGTG
>JASLGJ010000299.1 GCA_030150085.1 Candidatus Elarobacter sp.
CCGCGGGCGAGGTCGGCCGGGTGGAGCGCGACGAGCAGCGCGATCAGGCCGACCAGCCCGCCCACCGCGAGGTGGTTGACCAGGCTCGACGGCCGCACCCCGCCGAGGTTGACCAGGGTGCTGCCGCTCAGCAGCGCCAGGACCAGCGGCAGCACCGCGCCCTCCGGCAGCCCGAGCACCCGCTGCAGATAGGTCGCGCCCATGGTGGTGCCGAGCGGAATCGACAGCGCGAACGAGCCGACGATCACGTAGGTCGCCGCCGTGCCGCCGGCCGGGCCGAACGCGAGCGCGGCGTAGCGCGCCAGCCCGCCCGCGTCCGCCACGCGCTGCGTCAAGCGCATGAACACCAGCATCAGCGGGAGCGACAGGACCAGCGTCACGCCCCAGCCGGCCAGCGCGACGTAGGGACCGGAACGGTCGATGGCGAGCCCCGGCAGCGCCAGCAGCCCCGACCCGATGACGGTCGAGGCTGCCAGGCCGATTCCGTGCGGCAGCGAGATCTGCCGCCGCAAGCGCGCACCCGTGCCGGTTCGAGACGCCTCCACCCGTTCGGCGTCCGCCATCGTGCGTGCGCCGAGCCTAGCGGATCAGCTTGAACTTCTGCTTCTCCACCTGCGTCAGCACGGTGGAGAACGTCGACAGGCCGTTGTGGTCGTTGGCCGAGATGCGGTACTGGCCCGAGACGCCGGTGTAGCTGACCCGCTCCAGCGCGTCGCGCAGCTTGGCGGGATTGGGGCCGCCGGCGCGGCGCAGGGCGTCGGCCAGCACGTACACGCTGTCGTAGCCGAAGCCGCCGAAGATGCTGACCGGCAGATCCTTCGGATACGCCTTGCCGAAGGCGTCGATGTAGTGGGTGAGCACCTTCTTCTGCGGGTCGCTGTTGGGGATCTGATCGGCCACGTTGATCTTCGTGCTCGCGATGATCGCCCCGTTGACCGCGTCGCCGGCCTGGACCAGGAACGCGCCGTTGGCCGAGCCGTCGGAGTAGTAGATCGGGTAGGGCAGGCTCAGCTCGCGGTAGGCCTTCATGATGACCGTCGCGGAGGGAAGGGTGGTCCAGACCACCACCGCCTGCGGGTTGGCTGCCTTGACGTGGGTGAGCTGGGTCGTCGCGTCGGTCGCGTTGGCCGCGATCGCCTCCGCGTCGATCACCTGGAAGCCCGCGTTCTTGCCGGCGTCCTGGAAATGGCTCAGGCCGGTCTTGCCGTAGTCGTCGTTGCGGTACACCACCGCGACCTTCGTTTGCTTCTGCTTCTTCAGGTATTCTTGCAGCGTCTGCGCGACGTGGAAGTCGGTGATCGGCATCTTGAAGATCCAGCGCCGGTCGGAGACCGGCGTGATCACCTGCGCGCTCGAGGCCAGCGAGATCAGCGGGATGCCGGCCTGCTGCACCACCGGCACCATCGCCAGCGAGGTCTGGGTGAGCGACGAGCCGATGATCGCCACGACGTGCTTGTCGAGCAGCTGGCGCACGTCGTTGACGGCGGTGGTCGGGTTGGACTCGTCGTCGAGGATCGTGACCTGCAGCGGGTGGCCGTTCACCCCGCCGGTCTTGTTGATCTCGTCGACCGCGAGCTGGATGCTGTCGGCTTCGGGCCGCCCCAGCGACGAGCCGGGGCCGCTCTCGGAGACGACCGCTCCGATCGGGTACGGTTCGCCGGCGGCGGACGCGCCGCGCGGCGGGGCGGCGGAGACGGTGAGGGCCAGGGCCAGCGCGAGCGCGCCGAACCGAACGAGTGCCGAACGCATGGTGACGACCTCCTTGGGCGAGTGGGTTCTGTGGCTGTCGCGCTTCACCCGTGCGACTCCAGGTACACGCGGCGCGCCGAGCGCGCCAGCTCTTCCGACGATTCCGTGCCGACGATGCGCCCGCGCTGCATCAGGTACGCGCGCTCGCAGATGCGCGCCGCCAGGCGCAGGTTCTGCTCGACCAGCAGGATCGTCACGCCGCGCTGCGCGAGCCGCGCCAGCGCGCCGAAGTTCTCGCTGCGGACTTTGGGCGCGAGGCCCAAGCTGGGCTCGTCGAGCAGCATCAATTCGGGCTTGGCCATCAGGGCGCGCCCGATCGCGACCATCTGCTGCTCGCCGCCCGAGAGCGAGCCGGCGATCGCGTCGCGGTAGCGCACCAGAGCCGGGAACAGCCCGAACACGTCGGCCAGATCGGTCTCCAGCTCGGCCTTGCCGGCCCGCCGCGCGTAGGCGCCCATGAGCAGGTTCTCGCGCACGGTGAGCGGGGCGAAGATGCCGCGCCGTTCCGGCACCAGCGCGACCCGCCGGGCCGCCCGCCGCTCGGGCGAGAGGTTCGTCACGTCGGCGCCGTTGACGCGGATGCGCCCCGCGGCGGGCGGGATCAGGCCGGTGATCGAGCCCACCAGCGTGGTCTTGCCGGCCCCGTTGGGCCCGACGATGGCGACCGTCTCGCCGCGGTTCACGGTCAGGCTGACGTCCCACAGCACCTGCACCCGCCCGCGGATCGTCGACACGTTCTCGACTTCGAGCACGGGCGTAACACCCGACCTAGGCGGCGACGCCGCGTTCACTTCGGCTTCACCGCTCGGTACGGCGCTCGTCGACATGTCGGCACGCGGCACGTCGCTCATTCCAGCTCGTCTCCGATGTAGGCGTCGATGACGACCGGGTCGGCGGCGACCTGCGCCGGCGTGCCCTGCGCGATCGGGCGGCCGTGGTCGAGCACCACCACCCGGTCGGCCACCGAGAGCAGCTCGCCCACCGCGTGCTCCACCAGCAGCACCGCGATCCCGTCGGCG
>JASLGJ010000336.1 GCA_030150085.1 Candidatus Elarobacter sp.
TAGCCGGTGCGGCCCTCGCACCACGCGCGGTAGGCGTCCGGGTCGTCGGCGTACGCCAGGTCCTTGGCGGCCTCGACGTACGGCTCGTGCGCGACGCGCGGGTGGTGGATCAGCAGCTGCTGATAGAAGTCGCGCCAGACCAACTCGCCCAGCCACGCATCGACATTGCTCGCGGCGCGTTTTGCCGCGGCGTGACGACGCTGGGGTGCCGCGGTACCGTCGGTCGAGCCCACGGCGGCGCGCGCGCGCAGGCGCGCCGCGGCGTGGACGACGGTGCGGATGCCGATCGTGCCCGCGCGCAGGTGCGGCGAGAGGTGCGACGTGCCGTCGAGCGCGGGGACGTTGCGCGTGTCGGCGTACGTCTGCGCGCCGTCGGCCAGGAACCGTTTCAGCAGCCGTTCGGCCTCGGCGCTGCCGCCGCGCGGGTAGGCCGCGCTCGAGGCGTGGCCGTAGTCTTCGGGGCGCGGCAGCTCGCGCGTCGCGCCGAGCGCCGCGCGCGCGAGCAGCTTGGGGCGCGCCGCTCGCTCCGAGCGCAGCGGCGGGTTCGGCTGCGCGGCGAAGCGCGCGTTCCACTTCTTGCGGTAGGGCGTGTAGACGCCGTAGGGCTTGCCGCTCTCCTGCAGCACGTCGTGCGCGCCGAAGTAGACGTGGTCGGTGAACGCCCGCACTTCCAGGCCCGCGGCGCGCAGGCGCTCGGTCACGCGCTCGTCGCGCGCGCGCGCGGCCGGGTCGTAGTCCTCGTCGTAGAACACGGCGCTCGCGCCGGTCCGGCGCGCCAGCCCGAGCAGCTCGGCGGCGAAGTCGCCTTCGAGCAGGGCCAGGTCGGAGCCGGCGGCGCGCAGCCGCCCGCGCAGCGCGCCCAGGCTGTCGAAGAAGAACTGCACGATCGGCGGGCCGACCCGGGGGCCGCGCAGGAGCGCCGGGTCGAGCACGAAGGCGAGCGCGACGCGCTCGCTCGCGGCCGCGGCGTGGAACAGGGCGGCGTGGTCGTCCAGGCGCAGATCGCGCCGCAGCCAGACCAGCGTGACGGGGTGCATCGCCGTTCAGACGACGCGGGACGGCGCGGCGCTCCCCTTGAAACGCCCCCGCGTGACGCCGATCAGCCTAGCGGTCGAGCCCCTGGACCTGCCGCTCGTCCACCCCTTCACCATCACCCGCTCGTCCGACACCACCACCCACACCGCGCTGGTGCGGCTGCGCTGGAACGGCCTGGAGGGCTTGGGCGAGAGCTCGCCGACCGCGCGCTACGACGAGTCGGTCGAGAGCGTGAAGGCGGGCCTGGAGTCGCTCGACCTGGGCTCCGACCCCTACGCGCTCGAAACGCTGCTCGAGGGGCTGACCCCGGCCCAGAAGTGCGGGCTGGACATCGCGCTGCACGACCTGATCGGCAAGGACGTCGGGCGCCCGCTCTGGCGCCTGCTCGGGCTCGACCCGGCCCGCACCCCGTACACCTCGTTCACCATCGGCCTGGCCTCGCCCGAGGAGACGCTGGCCAAGGTGCGCGAGGTCGGCGCGCACCCGGTCATCAAGGTCAAGCTCGGCAAGGGCGCCGAGCTGGAGACGATCGAGGCCGTCCGCGCGATCTACACCGGCACGATCCGCGTCGACGCGAACGAAGGCTGGACGCCCGAGCAGACCGTGCGGCTGCTGAGCGAGATGGCCAAGCACGAGATCGAGTTCTGCGAGCAGCCGATCCCGGCCGGCTCGCCCGAGCAGCTGCGCTGGATCCGCGAGCGCTCGCCGATCCCGATCGTCGTCGACGAGGACTCCAAGGACGCGCGCGACCTGCCCGGGCTGCTCGGCTGCGTGGACGGCGTCAACGTCAAGCTGGTGAAGTGCGGCGGCATCCGCGCCGGGCTGGAGATGATCCACACCGCGCGCGCGCTGGGCTTCAAGATCATGCTGGGCTGCATGGTGGAGTCGCAGATCCTCACCACCGCCGCGGCGCAGCTCTCGCCGCTGGTCGACTGGGCCGACCTCGACGGGCCGTTCCTGACCGCGCGCGACCCGTTCACCGGCATCACCTACGCCGAGGGCAAGATCGTGCTGCCGGACGGGCCCGGGCTGGGCGTGGCCGAAGCGGCGGGGATCGTCCGCTGACGCGCCGCTACCTGATCCTCGCCCCGCACGCGTTCACGCTGCGCGAGGGCAAGATGGCGCACGGGGTGATCCGCTACGCGCGCGACGAGGTCGTGGCGGTGGTCGATCCCGACAACGCCGGGCGGCGGGTGAGCGACATCCTGCCGCACTTGCGCAGCGACGCGCCGATCGTGGCCTCGGTCGGCGAGGGCCTGCGCTACGGGCCGACCTCGCTGCTGGTCGGCATCTCGCCGCCCGGGGGCGAGCTGCCGGACTACTTCCGGGCCGAGATCCGCACCGCGCTGGAGGCGCGCCTGGAGCTGGTCAGCGGCCTGCACCAGATGCTGGCCGAGGACGCCGAGTTCGCCGAGCTGGCGCGCGCCCACGACTCGCGCATCTGGGACCTGCGCCTGCCGCCCGCCGCGCCGCTCTTCTCCGGCGCGGCCTGGGACGTCAAGGCCAAGATCGTGCTGACCGTCGGTAGCGACGCCGCGGTCGGCAAGATGACCGCTTCGCTGGAGCTGGCGCGCGCGGCGCGCGAGCGCGGGGTCGACGCGGGCTTCATCGCGACCGGCCAGATCGGGATCGCGATCGCCGGCTGGGGCACCGCGATCGACCGCGTGATCGCCGACTTCGC
>JASLGJ010000238.1 GCA_030150085.1 Candidatus Elarobacter sp.
GGCCGCCCCCGCCGGCGCGCCCGTTCCCGCGGCCACGGCCGCGCCGGGCGGGATCGCGCCCACCACCGCGGCGCCGGCGCGCCCGCTCGCGCGCGAGCAGGTCGGGCACCTGCCGATCATCACCTTCTCGCCGACCTGGACGACCTCGGCGATCGGCGGCTACGACCGCACGACCGACCGCGCCGTGCCCGCGCTGCAGCCGTTCGACGTCGGCGGCACGGTGACGTTTCCGATCACCCGCAAGCTCTCGGCCTCGTTCGACCGCATCGTCCAGGGCCTCTACAGCCAGACCCTCGAGCCGCAGGGCGCCGAGCGCCCGCGCGTCACCGCGTATCGCGACATGGTCTACCAGTACCGCGTCGACGACCGCATGAGCCCGCGCTGGAACGTGACCGGCGGGTTCTACTCGCGCCATCGCTCGTGCTGCCCGGCCAGCTCCGCGGTCGCGGGCGTCGGCGGCCAGGGCAACTTCGCCTCGAGCGAGTACCACTTCGGCTTCGTCACGCTGGGCTACACCACGCCGCAGTGGCGCTGGCTCAACTCCGGCACGATGCGCCTGCAGGTCAGCGGCCTGGACGGCACGGTCGACCACCACGTCGCGACCTCGCGGGGCGGCTACTTCGACCAGTTCCCCGGCAAGGACAAGTTCATCACCTCGGTCGAGGCGCTGACCGTGACGTACCCGATCGACCGCAAGAACGGGACCGTGTTCAGCGCGATCGACTCGATCGGCGGCGTCGGCCAGGGCCAGACCTACACCATGCCGGTGTACTACACCGGGATCGTGACCCTGCAGCTGAGCAAGGCGTTCACCCGCAACTTCACGCTGGGCATGCGCACGTCCAACGCGCACCAGGCGCCCCACCAGAACACGCCGTTCGTCAACGGCGTCATCCACGCCGACGAGGTGTCGCTCTTCGCCGACATCAAGCTGGACCTCAACCAGCAGTTCGCCCACCGCTGACCCACACCGTCGCGGCCGCCGCCGACCTGCGCTCGGCGGCGGCCGTTCCGTACGAGCCGGCGCAGCGGCTGCCGCCGTGGGCGACCAGCCTCTACGGCCCCGACGTTCCGTTCGGCTCGCCGGCCTTCGCGGCGCGCGACGCGCGCGACCTCGCGCCCGCGGTCGCGGCGCTGCCGCCCGAGCCGATCCCCGGCTGGCGCGCGAGCGGGTCGCTGGGGCCGGCGCAGCGCTTCGTGCTGCGCATCCCGGCGAACTGGAACGGGCGGCTGGTCGTCGCCGGCACGCCGGCCCAGCGCTCGGAGTTCGCCTGCGACCGCATCCTGAGCGACCCGCTGCTGGCCCGCGGCTACGCCTACGCCAGCGGCAACAAGGGCCAGGGCGACGGCGCCGTGCTGCTCGCGGCCGGCCGGCGCCTGGCCGTGGGCGGCGTTCCGCTGCCGCGCCTGATCCTGCCCGACGGCCGCGGCGTGGTCTTCTGGCAGCACGCGCCCGGCCACCGCATGGAGGGCTGGCTCGCGGACTTCCTGGCGCTCACGCAGGCCGCGCAGGCGATCGTGGCCGAGGTCCGCGGCCGCGTGCCCGCGCTGACCTACGCGGTCGGCGTCTCCAACGGCGGCTACCAGGTGCGCCGCGCCATCGAGGAGAGCGACCGCTACGCCGGGGCGCTGGCGTGGAACGCGGTGCTCTGGACGCCCGAGCACAACCTGCTCAACGTCACCCGGGCGAGCGCGGCGCTCGAGGCCGGCCGGCCGGAGGAGATCGAGGCGCTGGGCTTTCCGCCCGACGTGCGGGCGCCCTCGGGCGACTCGCTCTACCGCAAGAACCAGCGCCTCTACTGGCAGACCGCGGGCTGGCTGCACGCCGTCCACCTCGACCCGCGCACCTCGCTCGCCTACGGCGACGTGCGCGATCCCGAGCCGGCCGAGTCGTGGCAGACGCGCCTGGGCGCCTGGGAGCCCGGCGCCGCGGTCGCCGAGCGCATCCGCGGCTTTGCCAACACCGGCCGCATCCGCTGCAAGCTGATCGACCTGGCCTCGGAGTACGACCACTTCATCCCGCCCGCGGTGCACCTGGCGCCCTACCGCGCGCTGGTCGAAGCGGCGGGGCGCGGCGCGCTCTACCGGAGCGAGATCCTGCCCGACGCCCAGCACGTGGACACCTGGTCCGAGGACCCCAACTACCCGCGGATGCGGCCCGGCCTCCCGCGCGTGCTGGCCGCCTTCGACGAGCTGGTCGCCTGGGTCGAGGGCGGTTAGCGCGCCTCGTCGCCCGGCGGCGAGGAAGCCGCAGCTACGCCGGCTGCGAGCCGCCGGTCGAGCTCCTGGACGAAGACGGTCCGCAGCCGGCGCGACTCCTCGACGTCGAGATCGCGCTCGAGCGCGGTGCGCGTCGTCGCCAGGAGCCGTTTGTCGTGGTGGTACGGCACCTTGCGCTCCGCGTCGTAGACGGTCTTGATGTCGGCCAGCTCCGCGGGCTGCAGCCGGTCGAGGAACTGGCTCGCGGTCGCCCGCAGCACGGCGTCGACGGCGCGCTCGGCCTCGCCCTCGTCCGCCGCGTTCTCCGCGCCGGGCGGCGGGGCCGCGGGAGCGGCGCCGTCGCGCTCGGCCGCGGGCGGCGCGGGGCGCAGCGCGAGGAACTCCGCCACCCGGGCGCCGTCCCAGCGGCGCCAGGTGTCGGCTTCGCTCACCAGCAGCCGGGACTGCGACTCGCCCTGCGCGCCCGCGATGCCCAGCAGGTGGACCCGAACGCCGTACGTCTGCGCGACCTGCACGCCGACGCGCAGGTCCTCGTCGCCCGACACCAGCACGGCATCGTCGATCGCCCGGTTGCGCGCCAGCTCGATCAGGTCGGCGATGATGAGCGAGTCGACCCCTTTCTGGCGCCCGAAGCCGTTCAGGACGCCCAGCCGCAGCTTGACGTCGTCCATCTCCGCGAGCCGGACGTGCTCCGCGCTCGGCCCCTGCGACGAGGCCGCGTCGTACCAGTAGATGCGCAGCAGCGAGCCGGGCGCGCGCGAGCGCTCGTCGGCGAACGCGGTCAGCGCCGCGACGGCCTTGGCCTCGTCGAGCAGCAGGTGGTGGCGCTGGTGCTTCTGCCCGGCGAGCGCTTCGGAGCCGCGCGCGAAGACGTAGCCCGCGTCGACGAAGACGGCGGTACGAGCCATGATGACCCTCGGTAAATCGAAGGGGAGCCCCGGACAGGGCTCCCGCGGTAGGCCGCCGGGAGCGCATCGGTCATAGAGCGCTCGCGCCGGCTCGGTCATCCTACCGCCGGAGGACGGGGACGGTCAATCGGCTCCTCGGCCTGGAATGCCACCCCTATGGCACGGGGCCGAATTCCCGCTTGAGAATCGAACATACGTTCGATATACTGGCGGGACGATGCAGGGTGGACCATCTCTTTTCGACCCCGTTACGAGGCGCTTGCTCGAGTGCGACCTGGCGCTCGCGTCTGCTGAAGCTGCTGTGCGAGCGCGAGCGCGTCGCGCGCCGTCCGCAGCGCCACCACCATCTCGTCCTCCAGCCGAGCGACCCGCTCTTCGGCTGATCGCCGGGGGGCGCGCGGCGTAGCGTGGCCTTCCACCAGCTCGTCGAGGGTCAGGCCGAGCGCCTTGGCGATCCCGGCCACGATCAGGACCCCGGGGTCCTGGGTCTCGTCGCGCTCGATGCGCGAGATCGCGGCCTGCGCGACGCCGACCCGCTGGGCGAGCTCCGCCTGCGAGAGGTTCGCCGCGGCCCGCGCCTTGCGGATCCGCGCTCCGATGGTCGCCACGAGAAGGAGACTCACGCCCTGGTGCATCGCTCCACCTTTCATGCGCAAGCGCATATGCGAAATATATTGACACAAAACCGATAAAACATATACTGAATCGCATGAACAATCCGAGGCTGCTCGCCGGTACCGTTCACGCAGAAGGCGACCTGCGGCAAGGGCCGCTGCCCGACGGCTCCTATCCGGTGGTGATCGCCGGGGTCGAGATCCAGCGCCCGCGGCGCGACGACGCGCGGGTCGCGATCGTCCTCGCGGTCACCGGCGGCCCCTACGCCGGCACCACGGTGACGTACGCCTGCCGGGCCGGGCTCGAGCGGCGCGCGCCGCACGCGCCGTACCCGGCCTTCGCGCGCTTCGTCGAGGCGGCGACGGGGATCGCCTGCGGCGACGAGGCGCAGCGCTCGATCGACGAGCGCGCGCTGCTCGGGCAATGCCTGGAGATCACCCTGCGGGCCGGCTTCGACGGCGCGCAGCGCGTCGCCGGCTTC
>JASLGJ010000443.1 GCA_030150085.1 Candidatus Elarobacter sp.
GCGCAGGCCGACGCGGCGGCCGGCGGCGCGCACCCCACCATCCGCTCGGAGATCGCGCTCAACCGCGGCCTGGCGTACTACGGCCTGCGCGACCTCGGCGCGGCCGAGGACGCGCTGCGCGGGGTCGCCGGCGACGCCGACATCATCCGCGCCACCGCGCTGAGCTACGAGGGCTGGATCGCGGCCGCGCGCGGCGACTACCCGGCCGCGATCGAGCGCTTCGTCAGCTCGCTGCACCACCTCGACACCTGCCGCCGCTACGACCGCGGGCTGGAGGCAAACTGCCTGCAGGCGCTCAGCGCGTTCGCGGTCGAGCGGCTCGACCGCGCGCTGTGGCAGTTCGTCGCGGCCCGCACCGAGCGCATGAAGTGGGGCTACATCGGCTTGGCCGAAGCCCGCTTCTGGATCACCATGGCCTCGGGCTACATGGAAGAGCTCGAAGGGCGGGGCCCGGCCGCGGTGCGGGCCGGGCGGCTGGCCGAGGAGCTCGCGCCGTCCGAGGCCTACCGGGTGCAGGCGCGCCTGCGGCGGGCCGCGATCTCGCGCCTGCTGGGCGAGACCGCCACCCAGGTCGACCACGTCACCAGCGCGCGCGAGCTGTTCGCGCGGCTCTGCCCCGAGGCGCTGACCGGCGACGAGCGCAACGTGGCCCTGACCCTGGCCGAGGAGCTGGCCCACGCCGGGGCCCCGGCCGAGGCCCGCCAGGCCCTGGCGACCTACCGCAGCCACCCCGTCTCGGCCATGCTCTCGTCCAAGAACGACCGCCGCATGCAGGCCTACGAGCGGCTCGTCGAGGGGCACATCGCCGAGGCGGCCGGCGAGCGGGTCGAGGCCCACCACGCCTACCGCGACGCGTTCCAGGTCTTCCGCGCCACCGGCTACCGGCGCCGGGCCCTGGTCGCCGCCCTGCGCTTGGCCGAGATCGCCGACCAGCCCTACCTCTACGACTACGTCGCGACCGAGCTGACCGAGTTCTCGCCGCGGTCGTGGTTCCGGCGCAGCGCGGAGCGCGCTCAGGGCCCGGCGACGACCTCGGTGCCCAGCCCGCCCAGGGCGGCCTCGATCGCGCCGTAGCCGGCGCCGGCGATCACCGCCCGCTTCGCGCCGGCCCGCACCGCGCCGATGGCGGCCCGCATCTTGGGGATCATGCCGTCGGTCAGGGTGCCGTCGGCCAGCAGCTCCTCGGCCTCGGCCACGCTCAGGCGCGGGATCACCGAGGCCGGGTCGCTCAGGTCGCGCCGCACCCCGGCCACGTTGGTGATGACCACGTAGGCGTCGGCCCGCAGGGCGCCGGCGATGGCGCCGGCCGCGGTGTCGGCGTTGCAGTTCAGCGCCCCGCCGCTCGCGACGTCGAGGGCCAGCGGCGCGACGACCGCCACGAAGCCGGCCTCGAGCAGGGCCCGCGGCAGGGCCGGGTCGACGCCCTCGATCTGGCCGACGTAGCCCAGGTCGACCCCGTTGACCGCGCCCATCCGGCGCGCGCCCAGCAGCCGCCCATCCTCGCCCGAGATCCCCGCCGCCCGCACCCCGCGCGCGGTGAGGGCCCGCACCAGGGCCTTGTTGACCGTCCCGCACAGCACGTACTCGACCACGTCGCGGGTGTCGGCCCCGGTCACCCGCAGGCCGCTCACCCGGACCTCGTCGATCCGCTTGGCGTCCAGCTCGGCGTCGATCTGCGGCCCGCCCCCGTGGACCACCACGATCCGCTCGCCGCGCTCGGCCAGCGCCGCCAGCTCGTCGAGCACGGGGTCGGCCTCGCCGTCGGCCGCCATCGCGTTCCCGCCGTACTTCAGGACGATCAGCATGCCCCTGCATGGTTCGCCTCGGCCGCCGCGTGACCCGCAAGGCGAGGCCGCCAAGCGGTGAGCCGCCCTCGGCGACCTCGGCCATCGAACGAACGCCATCGTGGTCCCCGCCGCGGCCGGTTCGCCAAGCAATTGACAGCGGGTCCGCTAGTCTCTATTTTTTACGATGTATCGCCCGGTTGGCACCGTCCGTAATTCACTCGAAAATGTTGACGGAGCCACGGTGGTCCACGGGCTAGGCAGCTCTCGCAATTCAGAAAGGATTCGACGATCATGGCATCGATGCCGCCGATCACGGGAATTCGCGTCGGAATAGACCATGCAGGCATGTCTTCGGGACTCGACGTGCCGTTTGCGGGTCATGAGTATATCAAGCTCGATTTTTCCAACGGCTCCGAGCTGACGCTCGAAGCCGGACCTAGCGGTACCGCGGGCACCGGCGACTTGGTCGAGATGAATTACGGGAGCTCCAGCCCGTACGAGGTTTGGCTGAGCACCGCAAACGTAAACAACACGGGATATAGCATCCTGAACGCCTACGACAATTATGCGGTGAACACGCAGGACGACCCGATAGCGTACTCACCGGATACCGGCGACGGCTACAATTCGAACAGCTTTATTTCAGGCTTGCTCGAAGCGGCCGGCTTTTCCGACTCATCGGTGAGCGATATCAGCGACACGCTCGGTAGCGAGAGCGGACTCAACCCGGTCGGCTCGGACGCAGGCGCCGGAATCGTTCCGTTTTTCTCCGACCTCGGTAACGAAAGCGGCGGCGGATCCGGCACGAAAGACGAAAACGCCTACTAGAACGGCGTACGGTATCATGCCGCCGACTAGCGTGTCGGTATGCTCCGGCGGCACCAGTGCGTCTGCTCTGCAGGAGCACTGGTGCCGCTATGCCGGCTGGACCCTAGAAACATTCTCTCGGGAAGAGCGCGTCCTGGCAACGATGCGTGCCTTCGCGACCAGCGGCGATGTCCGAATCATCGCGTACACAGGTCCTAACCGCCTGGGATACGCGCTCTATGACCGGCGCGGGAAGCCGCTCGCAAAAGTGTGGGACGGGCCCGAAGGTCCGAGCACGTGGCCGGATCGTTTCCACGCCAGCTTGCCGGGTGAATCGCTGCGCCGCATTCGGTTCGAAGTTGCGCTGATCTGCAATTCGATCGCGGATTGGAGTTGTATCTCGGCCCGCACCGATGACGAAGCCGGGTACAGCACCTACCTTGCCCGAGCTCCTTGGGGTTCCGTTGCCAAGATTCGACTCGCAGCCAGTGGAGCATGCGCAAGGGTTCGAGACATGAACTCTCGCAGGGTCTATCTGCCGTTGAAGGTCGGAACACTCACTTCTCGCCATCGAATCTATTGCGAGTGGAGCAGCGACGACGGTTCGTCGATCGAGATCAATCGACTCTTTCCCGCCGGCCGTATCTATGACGGCGAATAACGCCTCAGAGCGGGCCGCACGGGTGCGTCGTCACATAGCTCCACACGAACGTCGATGCCACGGCAGCGGCGACCGCCAAAGCGATGAGCGCTCGGCGGTCGGCGGAAGAGACGGCGGCGATCCAGGGCGGGGCCAGCACGACCAACGCGATCAGCAAACCCGCGTACCGTCCCTCGAAAGCGAAGCACTGAGAACGAGGCGCAGGAAGAATCGTCGACGTAGCCACGAGCCGCGCGGCGATGCCGGCCAGCACCCCCGCGACGGCGGCTGAATACGCGCTCGTGACCCTTCGAGCCAGGTCCGCCTTCGGTCTATTCATGATGTCCTCGAGCGACGTGCCGCAATGTGGAGTTTAGTGTAAATTGTCGCCCGACTCGCTCGCGAAAGGGATAATCCTGTTCGATCCGGCTCTCCGCAAGCCACCGCCAGCTCGTCGAGAACGGGGGCGGCCTCGTCGTCGGCCGCCAGCGCGTTACCGCCGTACTTCAGGACGATCAGCATGCCCCTGCATGGTTCGCCCCGGCCGCCGCGCGACCCGCAAGCGAGCGCGACCGCGCGGGCGCGAGCCGAGGCGCTCGGATGTGGACAAGGGAACCAAGCTCGCCTATACTGGCCGTCCGGGGCGGAACCAGTTCATCGGGTGCGGGCGAATACGAACCATCGAGCACGTCCGCTCGCGGCATGAGGACGAGACCATGCTCAATTCGGAACTTGTGCCGAGCACCAGCGACCGCGTGTGGCGCGCGTTCGCGCTGCGCACGCAGGCGGCGGGCGCGGACGCCTTCGCTCCCCGCCCGGCTCAGATCGACAACGGCGACGAGGCGCGCTACGCCGACAAGTCGGGGACGTACACCAAGGGGCTGCTGCAGGCGGGCATCGGGGTGGTCGATCCCGTTGCATACGCCTCGTTCAAGCAGGCGCTGAGCAGCGGCGACCCGGCGGATTTCGAGCGGATCGTGCTGGGCGGGCCGCGCACGCTCAACGGCCCGCAAGGCGGTCTCGCCTTCTACCTGGATTGCGAGGACGCCGACCAGTTCGCCGTCCCGCCCGCACCGGCGCTGGCCGGCGAAGCCTACGCCGCGGAGCTGATCGAGCTGTACTGGGCCTCGCTGCTGCGCGACGTCGCCTTCACGCGCTACGAAAGCGACGCCGTCGCGGCGCAGGCGGCGGCCGAGCTGTCGGGCCTGCCGGAGTACGCCGGCCCGCGCGACGGCGGGCAAGTCACGCCGCGCGTGCTGTTCCGCGGCCCGTTCGCGGGCGAGACCGACGGGCCGTACGTGTCGCAGTTCCTGCTCCAGCCGACGGCGCTGGGCTCGCTGCCGATCGTCCAGCAGTACGTCACCAACAAGAAGCACGCCGACTTCGTCACCACGCCGGGCGATTTTCTCGACGTCCAGAACGGCATCTCGACCGGCAAGACGCTGACGCCGGGCGCGCCGCTGTACCTGCACAACGGGCGCGGGTTCGCGGCCTACACCCACGACGACGTGCTGTACCAGGCCTATTTCACCGCCTATCTCGTGCTGAACACGATCGCGGCCCCGCTCAACCCGGGCAACCCGTACGTGGGCTCGAGCACGCAGAACGGCTTCGCGACGCTGGGCCAGCCCGACATCGCCGCGACGCTGGCGGCGGTGGCGAACCAAGCGCTCAAGGCGGTGTGGTACCAGAAGTGGTTCGTGCACCTGCGCCACCGCCCCGAATCCGGCGGCGGCATCGTGCACCTGCAGAAGACCGGGCAGGGCGACACGATCCGAGGCCACGTGAGCGGCACCGTGCTGACCTCGCAGGCCGTGCAAGCCTGCTTCGACGCGAACAACAGCTATTTTCTGTCGCAAGCCTTCCCGGAGGGCTCGCCCACGCACCCGGCATATCCGACCGGCCACGGCGCGGTCGCCGGCGCCTGCATCACCGCGCTGAAGTTCTTCTTCGACGGCGCGTTCGTGTTCGCGCACCCGCTCGTCCCGTCGCACGACGGCAAGTCGACCCACGCCTACGCGCCGCCGGCGGGCGAAGCGCCGCTGACGGTGAACGGCGAGCTGCACAAGCTCGCCCACAACATCAGCTTCGGCCACGGCATCCACGCCGGGATCCACTGGCGCAGCGACACCGACACCTCGATCCAGCTCGGCGAGGCGGTCGCACTGAGCTACCTGCGCGACCTCGCCCGCACGTACAACGAGCGCTTCAGCATCACGCTCACGAAAGTGGACGGCACCACCGCGACGATCTCCAAGCCGTAGCCGGCCTCAGGGGCTGGGGCTGGCGGCGGGCCGGAGCGGCGGGAGGAGGTCCTGGAACGAGCGCGCTTCGGCGTACCCGGCCGGGATCTCGAAGCGCGCGGGCGGGGGCGCGGTGCGGGTGAGCTGGTCGACCGCGTAGGCCAGCTTGACGCCGAACGGCGCGCTGCCGGGCGCGACCGCGACGTCGAGCGTCATCGGAAAGAACGCGAACTCGTCGGCGACTTGGGTGGTCGCGGTGACGTGCGACGCCGCGCTGTCGCCGCGCCGGCGGACCTGGAGGTCGAGGGCCAGCCCGGTCGTCGGCAGCCCGGCCGTCGTGCCGTGCCCGGTCAGCTGCAGCGACAGCGCCAGCACGTCGAGCCCGGCCAGCGGCGAGCCGGTGCGCCGGCTCGCGCCGGGCGAGGCGCCCGGCGTCGTGCCGCGGCCCAGCCCCGCGCCGAG
>JASLGJ010000486.1 GCA_030150085.1 Candidatus Elarobacter sp.
ACCGGCGAGGCGATGAAAGCGAGCGGCACGTCGCGCAGCAGCAGCGCCTCGATGCGCGCGTAGGCGCGCTTGCGCGCACGTTCGTCGTACGAGGCGAGCGCGGCGCGCTGCGCGGCGTCCATCTCGGCGCTGCAGTAGAACGAGTGGTCGTAGCCGGCCGGCGGGCGCTGGTCGCAGGTGAACTGGCCGCTGTCGTCCGGGTCCATCCCGGCGTACCAGCCGTAGATCGCCAGGTCGTAGCGCCCGCGCGACAGGATCCCGCCCTCGGCCGGCGGCGCGTCGTAGACGTTGCCGCGGTAGGCGTGCACGCGCAGGTCGATCCCCAGCGGCGCGAGCTGGCTCTGCAGCGCGACCGCCTCGGCGCGGTGCGTCTGCGAGCTCTGCAAGATCGCCAGGTCGAGCGCGAGCCGGCGGCGCGGGCCGTAGCCCGCCGCGGCCAGCAGCTTGCGCGCACCCGCGACGTCGTGCGGAATCGGGCGCAGCGAGCGGTCCGCCGCCCACAGCACCGGGGGCAGGTCGGCGATCGGCACGGCGTAGTAGCCGTGGGTGACGTTGGCCCGGAACGAGGCCGCGTCGAGCCCCTCGGCGATCGCGCGCCGCACCCGCACGTCGGCCGTCGCTCCGCGCGCATTGTTGAGCATGATCCCGTAATAGGCGTTGAGCGCCGAGATCGAGATGCGCATGTGCGGGATCGCGCGCGCCTGCGCCGCGGCGTTGGCGGACAAGCCGATCACGCCGTCGAGGTCGCCGCTGCGCAGGCCGACGAGCTGCGTGTTCTCGTCGGTGACGAAGCGGAACACGATTCGCGCGAGGCCGGGCTTGCCGCCCCGGTACTCGTCGTTGGCCACGAGCTCCAGGCGGTCGCCGCGGGCCCAGGTCGCGACCTTGTACGGCCCGGTGCCGACCGGGATGGCACCGCGCTTGCCGAGATAGTACGGCGCGTCGCTCTCGGCGAACACCGTGCCGACGAACGGCGCGAACGGCCGCTTCAGGCGAAAGCGCACGGTGCGCGGGTCGGGCGTCTCGACCCGCGCCACGACGTCGTAGCCGTGCCGCGTCTGCACCGAGTTCTTGGGGTCCATCACGGCTCGGAACGAGGCCGCCACGTCGGCGCTGGTGAACGCGCTGCCGTCGCTCCAGCGCACGTTCGGGCGCAGCCGGTAGGCGATCGTGCGCCCGTCGGCGCTGATGCCGCCGTTGGCGCGCGTCGGCACCGCCGCGGCCAGCGCCGGCACGGGCCGCCCAGCCCCGTCGCAGGCGATCAGCGGCTCGTACACCAGCCGGAAGATCTCGTTCTCCTGGATCGACTGTGCCAGCACGGGATCGAGCGCGTGCGGCTCGCTCGCGATCCCGAGGCGCAGCACGTCCCCGCGCGGCGCGCCCGGCGAGCACGCCGCCAGCGCGCAGACAACCGCGCACGCCGCGAGCAGCCGCCGCGCCGGCGCGCGCACGCTAATCGGGTTCGCCGTAGAGCGGGTGGACGTCGCGCTCGCCGCGGTGCAGGTAGTCGACGCCGTTCATCCAGCCCGGGCGCGGCGCGTCCTTGAGCCAGTGGTCGAACCACTCGTCGAGGTGCACGGTCCAGTACTTCTGCTGCTCGCGCCCGCGCAGGTTGTGGTCCTCGCCGTCGAAGCTGAACAGATACGCCTCCTTGCCCAAGCGCCGCATGGCGGTGATGAACTCGATGCCCTGGAACTGCGGCACCGCGCCGTCTTGGTCGTTGTGGATCGTCAGGTACGGCGTGGTGATCTTGCGGATTCCGAACAGCCCCGAGTTCTCCAGGTAGAGGTCCGGCCGGTCCCAGGGCGTCGCGCCGATGCGCGACTGGGTGTGCTCGTACTGCGACTCGCGCACGACCCCGCTCTCGAGCCGAATCCCCGAGTACGCGCTGAACATGTCGTCGACCGCCGCGCCCGCCTCGACCGCCCGGAAGCGGTGCGTCTGGGTGATCAGGTAGTTGATCTGGTAGGCCGCCCACGAGTGGCCCGCGATGCCCACCCGCTGCGGGTTGACGTAGCCGGTCTTGAGCGCGGCGTCGACCGCCGGCAGCAGCGCGCTCACCGCGCTCTTGCCGGGGTGGCCGACCTTGTAGTGGACGTCGGGCAGCAGCACCACGTAGCCGTTGGAGACGTAGCGCGGCAGACTGGGGCTGGTGCCGGGACCGGGGTTGTAGTGGACGTGGAACATGCTGCTCCACGTCTCGTAGAAGTAGACCAGCAGCGGGGCCTTGCGGTCCGGCTTCAGGCCGTCGGGAACGAGCATCACCGCGCGCAGCGGCGTGCCGTCGGCGCCCTTGAAGTCGATCAGGCGCTCGGTGCCCCAGCGGTAGCGGGCCTGCTGCGGGTTGGCGTCGGTCACCCGCCGCGCGTCGCGGAACGAGGCGTCCGAGACCCAGAAGTCGCGGTTCTCACGGAACGACTCGCGGGTGAACGCGTACCGCTCGGCGTGCCGCGCCGCCAGGGGCGGAAAGGTCAGGTCGTGCAGCGGCGCGTTGAACACGTCGCGCGTGCCGTTGACGAGCGCGTCGGCGCGCAGCAAGGTGACGGGCGTGCCGCCGCCGGGTGCGACGCGCGCGTAGCCGCTGGCGAAGGTGCGCGCGTCGACGAAGCCCAGCAGCAGCGGCTTGTCGGCCGCGAACGCCAGGGCGTCGGGATCGGGCTGCACCGGGCTGTACGCGGTGCGCGTGCGCCGCCCCGCGCCGGCGGTGAGGTTGGTCGCCGCGCCGGTGTCGGGGTTGGCCAGCCAGACGTCGTACTCGTCGTAGATCAGCACGCCGCGGTCGCCCGCCAGCCAGCCGCCGAAGCCGTACGCCTGGGGCGGCGCGGGGTGGTCGTCGCCCACGAACCAGAACGGCACCCGCGCGTTCGCGCCCAGCACCACCCGCTTGCGGTCGCTCACGCGCAGCGCGACCCAGTGCCGCGCGCGCTCGTCCCAGGTCAGCGCGTAGCGCCCGCCCGGCGAGAGCGTCGCGTCCTCGGAGGCATGGCGGGCGAGCAGGGTGCGCCGCCCGTCGGCCAGCGAGACCGCGTAGAGATCGCGGTAGACCTCGCCCAGCCACGAGCCGGCGCGGCGGTACGCGCGGTCGTCCTGGCCGAACGCGACGTCGGGGTTCTGGTTGAAGCTGACCTCGCGCAGGCTCGGCGAGCCGAGCTGCGCGTAGCGCCCCGCCGCGACGTCGTACACGCCCAGGTAGGTGCGCTTGCGCTCGGTGGCGGCGTTCTTCTTCTGCTGCGACTGCAGCACGTCGTCGTGCCAGGTCCACAGGTCGACCGCGGTCGGCGCGGGCGTGCCCGAGGGGAGCGGCGTGGGCGCGGGCGCGGTGCCCAGGAACAGCCGCTTGCCGTCGCGCGTGAAGGTCAGCGTGCCGTTCGCGCTGGGCGTCTGGCCGCTCGGCAAACCGGCGGTATCGCCGTCGACCGCCTTGCGCGCGGCCAGCGTGCCGGCGCGCAGGTCGACCACGTAGAGCGCGTCGTGCGGCACGTCTTGCTTGAACGTCGCGACGTCGCTCAGGAACGCCAGCGCCGAGCCGTCGCGCGCGAGCGCGAGCTGGCGGTAGCGGCCGTCGCCGACCAGCACGTCGCTGGTCGTGCCCTTGGCGGTGTCGTAGACGCGCACGCCGTCGCTCGTCCCGGCCTTGGTCTGCACCGCGTAGGCCACGAAGCGGTCGTCGGCCGACACGGCGTACTCGCTCACGTCGGGCGCGACGACTTTCTTGCCGCCGACCAGGTCGCGGATCGTCAGCGCCGCGCCGGGCTCCTTGGACTTGTCGGCCTTAGGCGCGGGCGAGCTCGACGGCGACGCGCCGGGCGCGGGCGAGCCGCTCGCGTTCGGGACGGGCGAGCCGCTCGCACCCGGCGCGGGCGAGCCGCTGCCGCCCGGCGCGGGGGTGACCGGGGTCTGCACCTG
>JASLGJ010000521.1 GCA_030150085.1 Candidatus Elarobacter sp.
CCGACCGCCGCGGCGCGCGCCCGGGCGCCGTCGAGGTCGGCGCGGGCTGGAGCGCCGACGCGTTCGCGCCCGCCGCCACGGCCGGCGCGGCCAACGATGTCGCGCGCGGCGGGCGCACCGCGCTGGTCGAGAGCGGCGAGACGGCCGCGCAGTGCGAGATCGACGTGCTGATCGAGGCCACCGGGCACGAGGCGGCGGGCGCGCTGCACGCCTACCGCGCGCTCGAGCGCGGGGTCCACGTCGTGATGGTGACGGTCGAGGCCGACGTCGTGGTCGGGCCCTACCTGCACCGCCTGGCCGAGCGCAACGGCTGCGTCTACTCGATGGCCTACGGCGACCAGCCGGCGATCGTCTGCGAGCTGGTCGACTGGGCCCGCACCTGCGGGTTCGAGGTCGTCGCGGCCGGCAAGGGCACCAAGTACGCCCCGCGCTACCGCCGCTCGACGCCCGACACGGCCTTCGCGAACTACGGCTTCACGCCCGAGCAGATCGCGCACGGCGGCTTCAACCCGCGCATGTTCAACTCGTTCCTGGACGGCACGAAGTCGTCGATCGAGATGGTCGCGGTCGCCAACGCCACCGGTCTCGACGTCGCCGAGGACGGACTCTCGTTCGCGCCCGCGTCGGTGCACGACTTGCCGGTGCTGATGCGCCCGCGCGCCGAGGGCGGCATCCTGCCCCGCGCCGGGATGGCCGACGTCGTGTCGTGCGTGAACGACGACGAGACGTTCGTCGCCGACCACCTGCGCTGGGGCATCTACGTGACGTTCACCTCCGAGAGCGCGTACGCGCAGCGCTGCTTCGGCGAGTACGGGCTGGTCACCGATCCCAGCGGCCGCTATACGGCGCTGTGGCGGCCCTACCACCTGATCGGGCTGGAGATCGGGGTCTCGGTGGCGTCCGTCGCGCTGCGCGGCGAGCCGACCGGCGCGCCGTACGCCGGCCACCGGGCCGAGGTCGTCTGCGCCACCCGGGGACCGATGCGGGCCGGCGAGCTGATCGACGGCGAGGGCGGCTACGCGGCCTACGGAACCTGCGTGCCGGCCGCGACCGCGCGCGCGCGGCGCCTGGTGCCGATGGGCCTGGCCCACGGCCTCAAGCTGGTGCGCGACGTGCCGGCCGACCACCCGATCGGCGAGGCCGACGTGGCCTTCGACGACGCCTCGTTCCTGTGGAAGCTGCGGCGCGAGCAGGACGCGCTGTTCGCCCCGGCCGCGGCCACCGTCTAGCGCGAAGGCTCCGGCTCGCCCGCCGCCGATACTTCCGGCATGGAAGACCGCGGCGGGCGGCTGGAGGTCCTCGACGGGTTGCGCGGGCTCGCGATCGCGAGCGTCGTGTGGTACCACGTCTGGCAGCTCTCGTGGCTGACGGCCTCGGTCAACGCCTTCGGCCGCGAGTGGAGCCTGCAGTTCGTTCCCGAGACCGGCTTCTTGGGCGTCGAGCTGTTCTTCTTCCTGAGCGGCTTCGTGATCTTCTGGCCCTACGCGCGGGCGGCGCTGGCCGGCGCGCGCGAGCCGTCGCTGCGCCACTTCGCGTGGCGGCGCGCGCTCAAGATCGTGCCCTCGTACTACTTCGCGATCGCGGCGCTGCTCGTGCTGGGCGTGCAGCGCTACCCGACGTTCGGGGCGGGCGCGCGCGACGTCGCGCTGCACGCGCTGTTCGTCCACAACTGGTTCGCCGACACCTACGGCTCGATCGACGGCGTGATGTGGTCGCTCGGGGTCGAGGTGCAGTTCTACCTGGTCTTCCCGCTGATCGCGTGGGCGTTCCGGCGGCAGCCGCTCGTCGTGTTCGGGCTGATGTGCGCGCTCGCGGTCGGCTGGCGGGCCGCGGCGGTGCAGTGGCGCTGGGAGATCGTGGGCCAGCTCCAGGGCCAGCTGCCGGCCGCGCTCGACGTGTTCGCCTGCGGCATGCTCGCGGCGTGGCTGACCGTGCTGCTGCGCGCGCGCCATCCGCGCCTGGCGCGGCGGCGCGCGCTGTGGACGGTGCTCGCGCTGGTCGCGGCGGCGGCGGTGATCGCGCTGCTGCAGGACTGCTTTCGCATCCGCTACGCCGACGGCTCGTTCGCGCACTGGAAGGCCCTGCACATCTTCCCGCTCGCGCTGGCCTACGCGGCGTTCGCGGTCGCGGCGCTGCACGCGCTGCCGCGCTGGCGCACGGCCATCGCCAACCCGGTGCTGGTGTTCCTGGCCGCGATCTCCTACAACCTGTACCTCTGGCACCAGCTGATCGCGCGCGCCTTCGTGGCCTGGGGCTGGCCCGCCCACGCGACCGCCGACCCGCACGACGACCCGCGCTGGAAAGTGCTCTTCACCATCGTGTCGATGGGCTCGGCGCTGCTGGTCGCGACCGCGCTCACCTACGGCCTGGAGCGCCCGCTGCTGCGCTGGAGACCGCGCCGCGCGCCGTCTTCCGAGCAGTCTGCCGCGCTGGCGGGCGTCGCGCTCAACTCGCCACCGCGCTCAGCGCCCTAGGCCGGACCAGCCGGCCCTTGAGCACGGCGCGGGCGTGCGCGCCGCCGCCGGGGCAGCGGGTGACCGAGAACTCGTCGGCGATCGACGAGACGATGTAGAGCCCGCGCCCGCTCTCGGCCAGCGCGTCGGCGGGCAGGCGCGCGTTGTGCTGGAAGCCCGCGCCGCCGTCGATCACGTGCAGCACCGCGTACTCGCCGCTCAGGTCGAGCGCGAGCTCCACCGGGCCGGGCGCGTAGCGCGCGACGTTGCCGATCAGCTCGGCGTAGACCAGCTCGGCCATGACCCGGTCCGCATCGCCCACGCCGTGCCGCTCGAGCTGCGCGACGACCTCGTGGCGCACCGTGCGGGCCCGCTCGCCGTCGTGCGCGTCGAAGCCCCAGCGCAGCGCCACGCCGTCGCGCAGCGCGAGCAGCGAGCGCGCGAAGGTGACCACCAGCAGCGCGACGTCGTCGCTGGCGGCGGTCTCGTCGAGCACCGCGCGGTGGATGGCCCGCGCCGGTGCGCCCGCCACGTCGACCGCGCGCAGCGCCTCGACCAGCGCGGCCTCGCCGGCGAGCACGTCGCGCCCGGCTTCGGTCAGCCCGTCGGTGTAGAGCAGCAGCGTGCTGCCCTCGCTCAGGTCGAGATGGCGGGTGACGTCGGTGCCGCGCTCGCGCAGGCCGAGCGGCAGCCCGCCGGCGGGCAGCGTGACGACGGTCCCGGCGGCGTCGCGCCGCAGCGGCGCGGGGTGCCCCGCGCCGGCGCAGGCCAAGGTCGACCAGAGCGGGTCGAGCACGCCGACCCAGGCCGTGACGAAGCGGTCCGGGGTCTGCGAGCGCAGCACGCGGTCGGCCGCGTCGAGCATCACCGAGGGCTCGGGGTTGATCGCCGCCGCGCCGCGCAGGCTCTGGCGGATGGCGGCCATCGTCGCCGCCGCGTCCAGGCCGCTGCCCGCGACGTCGCCGACCGAGACCACCACCCGGCCGTCGGGGACCCGAAAGGCGTCGTACCAGTCGCCCCCGATCAGGGCCTCGCTGCGGCCGGCCTCGTAGAGCGCGTCGAAGCCGGTGCCCGGCACGCGCGGCAGATCGGTCGTGAGCGCCGCAGCCTGAAACGTCCGGGCCACCCGCCGCTCGCGCTCGTACGCCTCGGCGTTGCCGACCGCGGGCGCGATGCGGCGTGCGATCTCACTGAAGAACGGCACCTCGTCGGCGCCGTAGTGCCGCCCCGAGCTGCGGTCGTACATCGCGACCAGCGTCCCGCGCACCGCGCCGCGGTAGGCCAGCGGCACGATGACCAGCGAGTCGACGCCCAGCGCGCTGATCGTCTCGCGGTAGGGCCCGCGCACCGCGCCGATGCCGGCGGCGGGCATCCGCTCGTAGAGCAGCGGCCGCTTCGTGCGGACGACCTCGGGCGAGCCGCCTCCGGCACCGGCCGCCAGGTAGCGGAAGTCGAGCAGGGCGCGAGTGCGCTCGGTGGTGGCGGCATCGCGGTGCTGCGAGGCGGCCAGCACCAGCTCGCCCTCGGCGTCGACCAGATTCACCACCACCCAGTCGGCGAAGTCGGGCACCAGCAGGCGCGCCGCGGCGGCCAGCGTCTCGTGCAGGTCGAGCGTCTCGGCCAGCGCCTCGCCCAAGCGCGCGTAGAACGCCTCGCGCTCGGCGATCCGGCGCTGCGCGTCGGCCGCCGCGCGCGCCTCGCGGTAGAGGCGCGCGTTCTCCAGCGCCGCGCCCATCCGCCGAGCCAGCTCGCGCGCGGTCGCCAGATCGCTCTCGCCGTAGCCGTGCGAGTCGCGCGAGCGGCAGAACGTCAGCACGCCGTAGCGCCGCCCGCGGGCCGCGACGACGACCGCGATGAGCGAGTTCAGACCCTCGTCGCGCATCCGCTCGAAGTGCTGCTCGTCCTGCGCCACCCGGCCCCACCACGCTTCGTCGACGTGCGGGAGCAGCAGGTTCTCGCCTTCGCTCCAGACGCGCGAGATCGGGTGGTCGGCGTGCCGCAGCGGCGGAACCGAGCCCAGCGACTGCTCGAACGGCACGCGCCGCACCGGGTCGCGGTGGTCGACCGCCGCGCGCCGCAGCACCCCGTCGTCGGCGGCGAGATCGAACAGGCAGTAGTCGGCGAAGGAGTCGACCGCCGCGCGCGCCACCGCGCGCAGGATCGCGCCCGCGTCGAGCTCCGCGCCGAACAGCGCGTCGGCGTTGGCCAGGAACGCGTCGCGCGCGGAGGCCGAGCGCAGCGCGTCGATGTCGGTGCACGAGCCGAACCAGCGCGCCAGCGCGCCCGTGCGCGGGTCGCGCACGGCGCTGGCGCGGATCAGGAACCAGCGGTAGACGCCGTCGTGGCGGCGCAGGCGGCACTCCACCTCGGTCGGCTCGCCCGCGGCCCGCGCGCTCTCCCACGTGGCGAGCACCGCCGGCAGGTCGTCGGGGTGGATCGCGCGCTCCCACGACCAGCCGCTCGGGTCGCCCCGCTCCCGGCCGGCGTACTCGTAGATGCGCCCATTGAGGTAGTCGACCGTGCCGTCGGGGAGCGCGGTCCAGATCATCTGCGGAATCGCCTCGGCGATCGCGAAGGCGTCCGTTCCCGCCGCGGACTCCGGGCGCGGCGCGCTCATCCGCGCGCGGGCTCCGCCGGGCGGCGCTCGCGCAGCGCGCGCAGGTCGCCGTCGCGCACGGTGACGCCGGTCGCGTCGAACCACTCCATCAGCGGCACGGCGTACTTGCGCGAGGTGCCGACCGCGTCGCGGAAGCGAGCCATCGTGATCGGCCCGTCGCGCCGGATCGCCTCTTCCAAGCGGCGGCGGATCTCGGCGATCTGGCGCCCTTGGTAGACGTCGCTCCCGACCTTGACCAGGGTCCCGGTCGCGACCAGCGTGTCGAAGGCCTGCGAGAGCCCGGCGATGCGGGCCCGGCGCAGCTCGTCCACCACCAGCTCGAGCGGGACGGGGACCAGCGGCTGGGCCGGATCGGCCCGCGCGACGCGCTCGAAGAACGCGCGCTGCTCGGGCGAGAGCCGGGGCCGGTGCGCGACCGTCGCGTAGTAGCCGTCGCGGGCGCCGATCCGGCCCTCCTCGGCCTCGCTCGTCAGCAGCCGGATCAGGAACGGCTCCTCGGCCTCCAGCGCGCGCGCCAGCGCGAGCGAGGTGGCGCCCAGCGTCCAGGGCGCCTCGGCCTCGTGCCGGGCCAGGAACGCGACGGCCCGCTCGGCGAGCGCCGCGGCGGCCGCGCCGTCGACGTAGGCGAGCGGTTTCTGCAGCCGGCGCGCGGTGCCGCGCGCGCTCAGCTCGGCCAGGATCTCGGCCGCCTGCTCCTCGCGCACGTTGGCCCGCGCGCCCAGTTCCGCCGCGCCCAGCGGCCGCAGCCCGCTCGCCGCCAGCGCGCGCGCCAGCGCCTCGACGTCGGGCGGATCGCCTTCGTCGAACGCCCCCGCCCCGAGGGCCGAATCGGAACCATCCGCCGAGACCGTGCCGGCTGCGCCCAGGACGGTGCCGCCCCCCAGCAGCGCCTTGGGCGTCAGCGCGCGCACCACGAAGGGCTGGCCGGGGAAGACCGGGGCGGCCCGCCGCAGGTGCAGCGTCGCCTC
>JASLGJ010000543.1 GCA_030150085.1 Candidatus Elarobacter sp.
CCGCGGGAAGCGGCCCGGGCGCGCTGGCCGCGGCGAGCTTCGAGGTGCGCGCGGGCGAGATCGTCGGCGTGGCCGGGATCGAGGGCAACGGCCAGTCGGCCCTGGCCGACGCGCTGGCCGGGGTGCTCCCGTTCGCGGGCGAGCTGAGCTTCGCGGGCGAGCCGCTGCGCCCCGACGAGGGGCCCGCGGCGCGCCTGCGGCGCGGCATCCGGGTCATCCCGCAGGACCGCCGCGGCGAGGCCCTGGTGCTGGACTGGAGCGTGCGCGACAACGTCGTGCTGGGGCGCCAGCGCAGCCTCGCGCCGAGCGAGTACGGCCCGGCCGCGCGCGGCGTGATCGAGCGCTTCGACGTGCGCCCGCCCGACCCGGACGCGACGGTCGGCGCGCTCTCGGGCGGCAACCAGCAGAAGGTCGTGGTCGGCCGCGCGCTCAGCGGCGAGCCCAAGCTCGTGGTGGCCTACCAGCCGACGCGCGGGATCGACATCGGGGCCGCGGCGCTGGTCCAGTCGCGCCTGATCGAGGCCCGCAACGCCGGAGTGGGCGTGCTGCTGATCTCGTTCGAGCTGGACGAGATCTTCGCGCTGGCCGACCGGGTGCTGGTGATCGCGCGCGGCCGCTTCGTCGGCGAGTTCGCGCGCGACGCGGTCGACCGCGGCCGGATCGGCGCGCTGATGGTGGGGCAGGCATGAACGGGGTGAACGGACTGGGCGGCTTCGCGCGCACCCGGGCGGCGCGCGACATCGCCCTCGCGGTCATCGTCGTGTTCGGGGTCGGCTCGCTGGCGATGCTGCTGGCCCACGTCTCGCCCGCGGGCGGCTTCGGCGCGCTCTTCGACGGCGCGTTCGGCACCCGGGCCGAGTTCGACGAGACGCTCGTCCAAACGACGAACCTGCTGTTCCCCGCGCTGGGCATCGCGGTCGCCTTCCGGGCCGGGCTGTTCAACATCGGGGCCGAGGGCCAGCTGATCCTGGGCGGCTTCGCGGCGGGCTGGCTGGGCGCGCAGCTCCCGCTCCCGGGCTACCTGGCGGTGCCGCTGGTGCTGCTGGCCGGGGCGCTGGCGGGCGGAGTCTGGGGCGCGATCCCGGGCTTTCTGCGGGCCCGCTTCGGGGCCAACGAAGTGATCGCCACGCTGATGCTCAACGTGGTCGCGGTGCTGCTGGCGACCTACCTGGTGACCGGGCCGCTGGCCCAGGCCGGGGGCGGAGCGCAGGAGACGGCCTCGCTGCCCAAGGCCGCGCAGCTCCCCGACCTGATCGCCGACTCGCGCCTGACCTGGGCCTTCGTCGTCGCGCTGGTCGCGGCGTTCGCCGTGCGCTGGCTGCTCTACAAGACCGTGTTCGGCTACGAGCTGCGCGCCGCGGGCGAGGCGCCCGAGGCCGCCAAGCGGGCCGGGATCGACCTCGGCCGCACGGCCTTCGTCGCGATGGCGCTCTCGGGCGCGCTGGCCGGCTTGGGCGGGGCGACGATCGTGGCCGGCGTGCTGCACCGCTTCAACACCGGCCTCTCGCCGGGCTACGGCTTCATCGCGATCGCCGTCGCGCTGGTCGGCAATTTGGATCCGCTGTGGATCGTGGTGGCCTCGCTGGCGTTCGGGATGCTGCAGAGCGGCGGGATCGCCATGCAGGCCGAGGCCGGCGTGCCGCGCGAGGTGGTCTCGCTGGTCACCGGCCTGGTGATCATCGCGCTGGCCGGGCGGCGCTACGTCGCCTCGCGGAGGAGCACATGAGCCCGCTGGTCGCCGGCGTCCTGGCCGTGCTGGGACTGACCCTGGTCAAGGCCACCCCGCTGATCTACGCCGCGCTGGGCGGCGTGCTGAGCGAGCGCGCGGGCGTGGTCAACATCGGGCTGGAGGGCATCCTGATCGCGGGCGCGTTCACTGCGGTCGCGGTCAGCGGCGCGACCGGCAGCCCGCTCTTGGGCGCGCTGGCCGGAGTGCTCGCGGGCGCGCTGCTGGCGGCGCTCCTGGCCTACGCCGCGACGAAGCTGGCGGTCGACCAGATCGTCGCCGGCACCGGCCTGAACATCGCCGCGCTGGCCGCGGCCGCGTACGGCCTGGTGCTGGTCTTCCACCAGCCCGGCGCCTCGCACGAGGTGCCCGCGCTGGGCAAGGGCGGCGAGACGGGGCTGATCGTGCTGGCCTTCGCGGCCGCCGCGGTGCTGCACTTCGCGCTCGCCCGCACCCCCTGGGGCCTGCGCGTGCGGGCCCGCGGCGAGGACCCCGGCGCGGCCGAGTCGGCCGGGATCGACGCCCTGCGCACGCGCTTCTGGGCGGTGGTGGTCGGGGGCGCGATCGCGGCCCTGGGCGGGGTCTACCTGTCGCTGGCCGAGCTCGACCTGTACTCCGACGGCATGACCGCCGGGCGCGGCTTCATCGCCCTGGCGGCGGTGATCTTCGGGCGCTGGACGCCGCTGGGCGCGACCGGCGCGGCGCTGTTCTTCGGTTTCTTCGCGGCGCTGCAGTACTCGCTCCAGCGGGCCGGGGTGCCCAGCGAGCTGATGCAAGCGCTGCCGTACCTGGCCGCGCTGGTCGCGCTGGCCGGCTTCGCGGGCCGCGCGCGCGCGCCGGCCGCGGACGGCGTCCCCTACGTGCGCCAGTAAACCGCGTTCGGCCGAGCCGCCCAAGTCTTACGGAACGTCGCTTGACTTTTGTCGCAAGCGGCCGACATAGTGAAGTACATCATGCGCGTACCACGACGAGTCGTCTCCGCCGTCGCCGCTCTTGGCATTTCGCTCGCGTTCCTGACGCCGGCGAACGCGGCGATCGCACCCGGTCCTCTGGCCGACTTCCAGGCCCAGCTCGCCGCGTACTCGATGCGCGCGCCGGGCCACGTCGGGATCGCGGTGCAGGACGTCGCGACCGGGCTCTCGACCGGCATCAACGCCTCGGCCGAGATGCCGGCCGCCTCGACGATCAAGATCCCGGTGATGGTCGAGGTCTTCCGGCAGCTCGTCGCGGGCCGCTTCGATCTCAACACCCGGGTGCGGCTGCAGCAGGCCGACAAGGACTGGGGCTGGGGCGATCTCTCCGACGCGCGCGCCGGCACGAGCTACCCCGTCTCGCGGCTGCTGGCGCTGATGATCGACAACAGCGACAACACCGCGACCAACATGCTGATCCGGCTGGTCGGGCGGCGCAACATCAACACCGAGATGGCCGGCCTGGGCCTCTCGCACACCCGGCTGACCGACTCGATCCGCAGCGCTGGCAACTCGATCCGCTGGGCGCTCCGCTCGAGCCCCAGCGACATGGCGCACCTGCTCGGCGCGATGGCCAAGTACGACCTGATCGACGAGTGGTCGTCGCGCGAGATGATCGCGATCCTGCGCGGCCAGCGCCACAACGGTCTGCTGCCGCAGCCGCTCCCGCGCGGCACCGCGATCGCGCACAAGACCGGCACCCTGCACGACACCCTCAACGACGTCGGCATCGTGTACGTGGGCGAGGAGCCCTACGTGATCGCGGTGATGACGACCGACCTCCCGACGCTCGATTCCGGGCGGCGCTTCATCCGCGGCGTGTCGCGCATGGCCTACGACGCGCTCGGGCGCTTCACGGCCTGGCGCGAGGAGAACGGCGTGGGCGGCCTCCCGGAGTCC
>JASLGJ010000012.1 GCA_030150085.1 Candidatus Elarobacter sp.
GTGGACCGGCGTGTTGAAGCCGAAGCCCAGGAAGTTGACCGCGGCGTACTTCTGCACGAAGTCGCGGTCGTTGTAGTCGTTGTACTGCAGCCACGAGGTGTTGACCGGGCGCGAGTAGATGCCGAACGAGCCGCGCACCACCGTGTCGGGGCTGAAGGTGTAGGTGAAGGCCACGCGGGGCTGGATCACGCTGGCCGAGATCGTGCTGACCGAGCTGTTCGCGAAGTCGGCCGGCACGTAGCCGTTGCCCAGCGACGCGCAGTTGGCCGGGGTCGCGAACACGCCGTTGACCGGGGCCATGCCCGAGACGTTGATCGTCCCGACCACGCCCGGCTTGTAGCAGTACTCGTTGTCGTAGGCCTTGATCCAGAAGGCGCGGTTGAGCGCGCTCCCGCCGTAGGGGCTGGCGCTGGTGTCGTCGAGCCGGTTGGTGTAGTTCTCGAACCGCAGGCCCAGGGTCAGGTTGAGCTTGGGCGAGGGCGACCAGTTGTCGTTGATCGAGGCCGCGGTGAAGAACGGCGAGACGTTGTTGACCCGGCCCTGCGGGCCATTCTCGGTCGCGATCCACTGCGGCGTCGCGCCGCCCGCGAAGGCTGTCGCGGTGATGCCCGGCGTCGGGTTGTCGAACGTGCCGCGCGCGGCGCTGCTGAAGCAGCTCGTGTAGGCGCCGCTGGCGGGGTCGAAGCAGTTGCCCGTGCGGGCCGCGGTGGCGGGGTCGATCAGGTTGGTGAAGGGCGTCCCCAGGCCCTGGTTGGCGGGAAAGCTGTAGTAGTAGCGGCGCTGGATCTTGGTCTGGCTCTCGGTCGCGGTGAGCGTGAGCAGGTGCTTGTCGGTGATCTGGTTCGAGTAGGTCAGCGTCGTGCCGTAGGTGTGGCTGGGGATCTCGTAGTCGTTGAGCTCCGCGCCGAAGCAGCAGGTGAAGTTCTGCGTCGCGTCGCCGTGAATGAACCAGTTGGAGTACACCGAGTAGCCGAACAGGCGCAGGAACGAGCGCTCGTTGATGTTGCGCTGGTACTGCAGCTTGAGGATCGCCACCCCGTTGTCGTTGGTGTCGCGCAGGTCGTTGGAATTGGTCGCATCGAGCGCGCGCCCGGTGGGGCTGTTCATGAACAGGTAGGGCGAGACGCGGCCGGCGTCGGGCGGGGCGAAGAGCGGCCCGTTGTAGACGTAGCCGTCGTGCCAGTAGGACTGGTAGGGCGCGCCCGCGGTGTTGCCGTTCGCGTCCGAGGCGCCGCCGATGCCCAGTCCCGCGCCGACGAAGTTCGGCCCGCCCAGGTCGTTGACCGAGCTGTAGTAGTTGGTGTAGATCTCGCTGGTCAGGTAGAGGAACTGCACGTCGTCGCGCGCGCCCTTGCTGCCGTGCGGGATGCCCCAGTGCAGGTTGACGATGCTGTCGCGCTGCTGCGTGTTGGCGATGGCGTAGGTCTGGGCGGGGGCGAAGTAGAGCCCGTTGCCGACCGTCGCCGGCTGGCCGGGGGCGACCGGCGAGCCGTCCCAGATGTTGAAGCGGCTCCCGCCGTCGCCGAACGGGTAGGCGATCGGGTAGAAGAGCTGCGCGTCGCCCGCGCCGTTGTTGTTGTCGACGTAGCGGTAGTCTTGGTTCGCGCCCGCCGCGCCGACGTAGTACGAGAAGTTGCGGTTCTTGGTCGCCCCGCCGTACTCGAAGGAGAGGCGGTGGAAGAAGGCCGGTGCGCCCAGCCCCGCGTCGAAGTTGATGAAGCCCGGGTAGGTCCCCGTGCGGATCACCTGGTTGACGTAGCCCGAGAGGCCCTGGCCGTCCGACGTCGCCGGCGTGCCGCCGGTGTAGACCTGCAGCTCCTGCTGGCCCAGCGAGGAGAGCATGGTCTGCGGAGCGTTGTCGTAGACGCGGTTGACCGGGATGCCGTCGAGCTCGTAGCCGACCTGGTCGATGTCGCCGCCGCGGATCGAGAGCGTCTGGTACCAGCCCTGCTGGCCCTGCTGCACCACCGCCCCCGGCACCGACTGGATCGCGCTGTAGGCGTTGGACAGCCCGCCGGGCCCGCCCA
This sequence comes from Candidatus Elarobacter sp., assembly GCA_030150085.1. GTDB lineage: Bacteria > Vulcanimicrobiota > Vulcanimicrobiia > Vulcanimicrobiales > Vulcanimicrobiaceae > Vulcanimicrobium. The sequence continues at coordinate 2,028 of JASLGJ010000012.1, forward strand.
GGGCGGCCGCGGCGTCGGCCGCCGCGCCGCTGACCGAGTAGACGTCGCTGGTCGTGCCCGACTTCACCAGGTCGCTGGCCCGGCGCGCGCTGGTCGAGCCGATCCGGGTCAGGCGCGGCACGAGCGCGCGGTTGAGGGTCTGGGTCTGGTCGGCCTGGACCGTGACGCCGGCCAGCGCCAGCGGCTCGTAGTTGGCGCGCTCGACGGTGACCGTGTACGTGTCGGGCGAGAGCGACAGGAAGCGGAAGCTGCCCGTGTCGTCGGTCGCCGCGGTCTCGCTCTGCGAGGGCGAGACGACCGCGACGCGCGCCCCGACTACGGGCGCGCCGCTGGCGGAATCGACGATGCGCCCGACGATCGTTCCGGTGGTTCCGGCGCGGACCGGAACGGGCACGAGCGAGAGCGCGAACAGCACCGCCATGATGACCGCGGCGGCGGGACGACCGATACACCTCATGCCGCCCCTCTACGCGGAGTTGCGCTCGGTCCCTCCGGACTTGCGCCCCATTTCGTAGAACTGGCGGTTGGGGCGCATGTCCATCAGGCCCGCCATGCGGTTGGAGAAGCCGAAGAACCCGGCCACCGCGGCGACGTCCCAGACGTCGTTCTCGCTCAGGCCGGCGGCGCGCAGGCCGGCGATCTCCTCGGCCGTCGCGGCGAAGCCCGGCTCGTTCACCCGCGCGGCGAACTCCAGGATCGCGCGCAGCCGCGGCGAGAGCTCGGCGGTGCGCCAGTTGGTCGCGATCTGGTCAGCCACGACCGGGTCCTTGCCCAGGATGCGCAGCGCCGCGCCGTGCGCGGTCACGCAGTACAGGCACGCGTTCTCGGCGCTGACCGCGACCACGATCGCCTCGCGCTCGGCCCGCGAGAGGCCGCTGGGGCCCTTCATCAGCAGGTCGTGGTACTGCATGAAGGCCCGGAAGTGCTCGGGGCGCTGGGCGTACGCCAGGAACACGTTGGGGACGAAGCCCAGCTTGGCGCGCGACTCCTCGCACACCGCCCGCACGTCGGCGGGCATGTCGTCCAGCGCCGGCACGCCGAAGCGCGAGGGCGGCACGTCGTGCGGGGCGCCCTCGTTGAACGGCGGGCGCGCGCTACTTGGTTTTGGCGAGGTTTCCGCAGCTGACATAGGTGCCCAGATCGGCGGTCGACTTGTGGACGTTGACGGCGTACGTGCCGGCGGCCAGCTCGGCCGTCGTCACCTTGGGAACGGTCGTTTCCGAGACGCCGTCGTGGACCGGTTTGAGCGGGTAGACCACCGCCCCCAGCTTCTCGCAGGTACCCTTGTGGACGTGGGCCGGCTGGGTGCCCTCGGCGTTGCTCAGGCGCAGGCGCACGATCAGCCCGTTCGTGCCGTCGAGCAGGGTCGCGGTGCCGGCCTCGCCCGAGCCGTTCTGCGGGCTGAGCTTGTACTGGACCGGCGCTTTGCGCGCCGCGGCGGGCGCGGCGCTCGGCGGGGCGGGCGATTGGGCCGTCGCGCCCAGGACGAGGACGGTGCCGAGCGCGGCGGCCGATAGGACGAGCTTCATCCGTGGTCTCCGTGGTGCGAGTCGGGAAGCGCACCTTCGCGGAGCGCTCCCGACCGCCTGCGCCCTACATCGCGCCCTTGGCCACCTTGGGGATGTTGCCGCAGGAGACGATCGTCGCCAGGTCCTTGGGCGACTTGTGGACGTTGATGTAGGTGCCGGTCGACATGATGACGCCCAGCGCGGCCGGGACGACCGTCGTCGACTTGCCCTCGGTGACCGGCTTGAGGGGCCACTTGATCGGGCCGTTGGAGCCGCACACGCCGAGGTGGATGTGGGACGGCTGCGGCGCGGCCGAGCCGCCGTGGAGCGACAGCTTGACGGTCGTGCCGGAGCCGCCGACGTTCTGGTCGAGCGTGGCGGTGCCCGACTCGCCCGAGCCGCCGATCGCCTTGAGCGGCACGACGATGTGGCGCGCGACCAGGGCGTGGCTCATCGCCCCGCCCTTCATCATCGTGCCGCCGCCCTGGGCGGAGGCGCCGGCGGCCGAGCCGAGGACGAGCGCGGCCAGCGCTCCGAGGGCCAGAATGGATTTCATGAGTGCTACCTCCCTAGAGAAACGGAGGAAGCAGCCTTTGCCGCGTCGGCGATCACCGCCTCCGCCGCGCGCCGGCCGGGGAAGCCGCTCACGCAGCCGCCCGGGTGCGCGCCCGAGCCGCACAGGTACAGCCCCTCGATCCCGGTCCGGGTCGCGAAGCGGCGCTCGTAGATCTGCTCGGGGAGCAGCTCACCGTGGAAGATCTGGCCCCCGCTGATCCCGATCAGGCTCTCGATGTCGGGCGCGCCCAGGGCCTGGCGGTGCTCGATCGCGCCCGGCAGGTTGGGCGCGTAGCGGGCCAGGGTCGCGACCAGCAGGTCGGCGATCGCGTCGCGGTCGGCCGGTTCCCACGGCCGGTCCGGGCGCTCGTAGGGGAAGTACTGCGCGAAGATCGACATGACGTGCTTGCCCGGCGGCACCATGCTGGGATCGGTCGGCGACTGCATGAAGCACTCCAGCATCGGCGCGCGCGACGCGCCCAGCGCCTTGCCGTCGTCGTGGGCGGCCTGCAGGTAGTCGACGTCGGGCGCGATGTGGATCGTCGCCCGGTGGTGCGGCTGGACGCGGTCGTTGCCGGGGCGGGCGGTGAAGTTCGGCAGCTCGCCCAGCGCGAGGTTGAGCTTGAAGGCGACCCCGTTCGAGCGCCAGGCCCGGGCCCGGGCCAGCAGCGCGCCCGGCACGTCGGCGGGGTCGAGCAGCTTCAGGAACAGCGTCTTGGGGTCGGCGTTGACCAGGACCGCGTCGGCCTCGACGAGCCCGCCGTTCGCCAGCTCCAGCCGCGCCGCGCGCCCGTCGCGCGGCGCGATGC